>WTIV01000107.1:0-7721 GCA_011525095.1 Methanobacteriota archaeon | reverse complement strand
TTGTCTGCGAATGGCCAAAATTACACATTCGTGATTTCAGACAACGTAATCACTCCTACTGACGGAGCAGGAATTACTGCATATGATGGTGCTATTGTTCTTGCAGAAAGAAATACCATTTCTGGGGCTGCAGAAGGTTCCGGATTTGGTATTAGATCCTCATTCGTGACCGCAAATGGCAATACAATTGGACCGATTGGTGGATGGAACGGTGTGTGGATTTATGGTGAATCTGATGTTAGTGCAGAAAACAACACAATTCTAAACACAGCAAAAGAACCAGTACTCATTGGTGAATATCACCACAAGGATCAGGGATGGAACGTCCCCTCCCCAAGCAAAGCACGTCTGTATTTTGCAAACAACATAATCTCCAACAATACTGGAACATGTAACTCGGTCGAGATGTACGGCGGCGACTTCCCTTGTCCTGCATTCCACGTCTACATGGCCTCTGCTACATTCATGGACAACACGGTAACAAATAACGTTGGAGATGGATTCAGAATCAAAGGCGGGATTGTAAATGCTCAAAATAACGACATAGAGGTGGGTGGTTTCGCTGCAAATGTCTCTCTGTATGATGATAACTACGGGAACAAATACGGTTCAATTGCTTACTTCTCCGGTAACTCATACACCAATGCTTCACAGATTTACAACGTCACAGAATCTCGTGTTGCGGTACAAAGCGAGTTCATGCCAGACCCGGGTGGCAATCAGATGTATCCTGTAATGCTAACTTGGGATGACAGAGAATGCCCATGGGATTCTTCAGTGTGCTTACAGGTACCACTTACTGGTGTTTGGCCTCCAAAGTTCATGCCTTTGGCTATGGAACTAAATCAGAATGCAACTACATTCACTTATTCTGACATTCAAAACTTCGACAGGTCAAAGATTCACATTCAAAACCAAAACACAGCATGGGGTGTCCAGGTTGAACAAGGTGAATTGGTTAGATATCAAGTCAAAGCAGACAACTCACAAGTTTCCGACGCCCTTGTAACAATCAAGGATGCAAATGGTAAGCCATTGTACAACATGACAACCGACCCTTATGGTTACACTCCGTGGGTTACACTTCCATCAAACTTCCACATCGACAGAAACTGGAATCATCAAGCAACTGACCAAGGTGAAGATTCCTGTAGCGACGGCATCGACAATGATGGTGACACATTAGCTGACAACCAAGATCCAGACTGTCAATCTGGGAACCGCGAATTGCCGACATATTCAGTCGAAGCAAAGAAGTTCAGTAAAGGAACATCAACGCATGATTTCACTTTGACAGGTATGGTTGATGAAGTCATCAACTTAGTTAACATTGCACCATCTGTAGGTGTAGACCAAAACGACGGTGCCTCATTTGCTAGAACTGTTTCTCTAACCGGGTCTGCACATGATGGTCAATCTGGCCCGTACTTCAATAACTATGATTCATGGCTGAAACAATTCGGTGACATCAAGAGGGTGGAGATCCAACCTCACGGAAGCCAAGATTGGTACCTTGCAACAGATACTTCCGGTGCCAACGGTGAAGTTACCATGACAAACTGGCCATTCAAGACATGGAGTTTCGATTGGGATATGGCAAACCACTTCGAAGAGGATGTTACATTCAGAGTCAGGTCCTATGATGGACTAGAAGAATCAATTGTTAGCACTCGAGTATTCAAACTAAATATCAATCCACCAACAATCAACCTTGATGCTCCATTGGATGGTTCTACTCACGATGGTCAGGAAGTTCTCTTCACAGGAACAGCCTCTGATGACTATCAGGGTGTCCAAGGAAGCGATATCAGGGATATTTGGTTCAGCGTTCAAGGACCTAACAATTACTCCGCAAACTATCCTGCAAACGCAGGCGGAGCAACTGCTTGGTCAGACACATGGAACTTCTCTTCACTCCCAAGCGGTGATTACACATTCACAGTTTGGGCAAGCGACTCAAACTATTGTCATGAAGTTGTGGACGTTTGTGCACCTGAAGTAATCACTATCACAATCGATAACGACAACCGTATTCCAATTGTACAAGTCAGCGAACCATTGCCAATGGAGAGTGTAAGGGCATCAGATGAAACAGTTATCAGTGGTGTAGCAAGGGATAATGATGGACAAGTAACGCGTGTCGAAATCACAATCATTGACCTCGCTAGCGGCATCGAGTTAAACAACGGTCCAAATCCAATTACCTCTTTCCAGCCCAACGGTGCATGGTACACTTACTGGGATACCAGCAATTTGATTCACGATCAGCAATATGAAGTTCAAGTTAGGGCTTACGATGGTGTTGACTATTCATTGATGGAAACTGTGCGTGTTGTAATCGATAACCCCGCAGATGCAGACAATGTCAAGCCAACATTCAATCCAACTGGCTGGGTTGATACCATCACAATCTTCTGTGACGAGAAATCCAGTGCTTTCGACAAGTGTGGGACTGGAGCAGAAATCAATCTACTAGACTTCTTCAACGATTCTGATGGTGTAGGTCCACAGTCTAGTCACATGGTTTTCGATATCTACGATGACCCATCATCAGCTTTAGATGATGATTATGCATATCATATCAGAATCACACCGGAGGGTAAAGCGGTATACAACCCGATGGATTCAATGTATCAAACATCAAATGAAATCTCTGAATGGTCCATGCAGGGTGTGATGTTCGAAGCAAGAGATGCTTTTGATTCTGTAGAGTACTCATATCAGGTTAATTTCATTGTCCGAGGTGTCGAGTTTACGGCTGAAAGAACAGATGAAGGTGCAGTAAAGTTCGGTGACTCTGCAGAGTTCCAGGGCACAGGATTGCCAAATTCTGTAGTCACAGCAAGACTTGTCAAGGGAGACATCAAACTGAACGATACAGTTGTTGGTGAAGACGGCCTTTGGAATATGGACATCACATCGTCTGCTCTCGATAGAGACGGAAGTTTCGAGATATACTTTGAACAGGATGGTCAATTCATTGGAAAGGACGATGGTAACTCAATCACTCTAAAGAAGGGAGAATCTGCAACTGAGGGTGTTTCAACTTGGGTTTGGATTGTTATTGCGGTGGTAGTCATTGCAATACTTCTTGCTGTTGGCGCATTCTTCTTCCTTGAGTTTGAGGAAGAATTTGAAGATGATGAAGCTGCACTGGCTGAGATGCAAAAAGAGGAAGACCCGTATGCATGGGCAAAAGCAAGGGCTGCAGAACAAGCAGCGGCTTCTGCAGGTGAACTAACACCTGCGCCTGCTCCTGTACCAGCTGCTCAACCTCAACACCCTGGATGGATTTGGGATGCTCAATCCAACCAGTGGGTTGCAGATCCTAACTACAGGCCTCCTCAGCAATGATTTCCAGCACGGAAATACACAACACTCTAAGAGGACTAGGAGAATGATTAGCCATGGCGACAAGACCAAAGCCGGGTGTTCAAGAAAGGATTTTACTACATCTTTCTGATTTCTCCGACTTCATGAATTCAGTCGAAGTACCGTTTGCCCTATCTCAAATGGGGATTGCAAATGCTGTTGCAATCGCTCGCTCAAACGTTCCCAGAGCTATTGCTGGATTGAAGGATCAAGGACTTCTAATCGAGAGGCAGGCTCACGTTCAGGGAGTTAGTAGAAAGCGGAAAGCCTACTTTTTGACAGAATCTGGGATGAAATTGGCTGATGAGACATGGAAGAACCTTAGAGAGTTCCAACTCAGAGCAATCCTGCCAGGAGGGAACACGATAGCATCTACGCTTGGAGAAATCCAAGATAAGTTGCCGTTTACTATGAGGCCTGTCGATGTCATAAGGTATCTAGATGACAACGGGGTCCTGGATGTCCGCTCCCTTTCAGCGGACCTGGTAGAAAGAGACCTCTCGAAGCATGTTGAGAAACAACTTGTCACTAGCCTTGGCGATTTGCCAAGATTGAGGCATTTCTATGGCCGGTCAACGGAATTAGAAAACATGGTCAACCTTCTTGAGGCTAGGTCAACGACTTTGATGGTTCCTGGGATAGCAGGTATTGGAAAAACTTCTATGGCAGCAAAAGTGATTGAATCATTCATGCATCGAAGGAATTTGATGTATCATAGATGTCAAGATTGGGAGGGAAGTCGAGCATTCTTGGAGAGCATTGCTGATTGGTTATCGAATATTGGAGATTCAATGTTAGCTGATTACATCTCTGCTACTCCGGTTCCAAAGTCTGCTGATGCAGCAAGAATAATCGTTGATTCTCTTGCTAGTTCTCCAGCTCTAATTGTTATCGATGATTACCACAAGGTAAGTGATAAGACCCTACACCAAACAATTCAAGCACTATCCAGAGGTCTTGTTGAGTGTGAAGGTGACGTTGGGCTAGTTATCTTCTCTCGTTCCTTCAAGGAGGTTGTTCCCCTCAAAGACGCTGATGGTAGAATTGTTTCACTGGTTCTCCCCCTAGAAGGCTTGGACCAAGAATCAACTAGGTCCCTTCTCTCTGCCTTTGACGACTTGGACCAAGAAAAATTACTGTACATACACTCCTTAAGTCGTGGTCATCCTCTTGTATTGGAATTGATTAATCGTGGAGCATCAGCAGGTGCGTTCCACGAATCACTGGAAAATTATGTTAATATCGAGATTTTCTCTAAATTGTCTGGCGAGCAAAAGCGATTACTTGGAGCTCTATCCGTATTTCGTGAACCTGTCGAATTAGAGGCCCTAACGGAACAAGGTCTGAACACTGACGAACTAGATTCCCTTGTCGAATCCGGTCTTGCTCGCAATGCTGATTCAGGTACGTATGATGTTCACGACCTAATCAGAGAATTCCTTCTACAAAGTCTGGATAAACAGTCCAAAGAAGATCTTCACAACAAAGCAGTTGCCTGGTACAATAAACAAACCAAATCAAGCCAAATTGCTCTTGAGTTAATCTACCACCTAATTTCCTCTTCAAGACACGAAGATGCTACAAAATTGGTTGTAGAGCAAGGTAGAGACTTGATTAAAGAAGGACACATTGAGCTGTTAGGTTTGTTGGAATCTATCGATACAAAATCAGTAGGTGCAGAAAGCGCATGTAGAATTGATAGACTCAGGGGAGAAGTGCTAGCCCTTCTTGGTCGCTTCGATGAAGCGGAAGAAGCATTCAACCAAGCAAAACCGCCAGCCGAGGCAGCAGGTTTAGACGACGTTATCGCAGACATTGTTTCGAATTTAGCAGACATTGCTCTGAAGCGTGGAGATTCAGAAGGAAGCCTCGGAATGCACAGAAAGGCTCTCGAATTATTCATCTCCATGGGCGATGCGATAGGCGCTGCTCGCTCCTACAATAACATGGGATATATCCTTCGAAGAAACGGGGACAAAGCAAAGGCATTGGAAGCCTATGGTGAAGTTGAGAGCATTCTATCCGGAAATGATTCTCCAGAATTGATTCCTGCTCAGATTGTATTGGCAAGAGCGTTACTCGATTTGGGTGAGAGTGATAGAGCAAGAGACCATGCTCTTTCATCCTATGAGAGGTCTGAATCTAGTGATGATGCAATATTACATGCTAGAGCAAGAGCTGTACTAGGAAGATATTACGCAAAGACTGGTGATTCAGATTTGGCCTTACATCACTATACAGATGCACTGTCTACAATGGGAGAAGCAGGTGACCCGCTTGCCTTGGTAGAAGTTTCAATTTTGTTGGGCGAGGTTCTACAAGACAGCGGTAGAATCGAAGAAGCATTAGAAAGATATCGAGAAGCACTAGTTCTCTCTGAAGCAAACGATCTGAGAATGCAAATCGGCGAACTATTAGCAAGATTAGGCGGAGTTGCTCCCGATAGACAACGTAGGATGGAATATCTTCAGAGAGCACTATCGGTCTTCAGAGAATTAGGTGCGCAAACAAGAATGCGGGAAGTACAGATGATGGTACATACTGCTGTGATGGGCAGATAATCAGAAATCTGGCCTTGTTGTTGATAGATATGTCACACCTTCGTGGTAGACGACCCAAATCTCTCCGGTTCCTGAAAGATTAATTCTTCCATCATACGTACCATATCCTGTTCCCGATATAGAAACCTCTCTATCCAGTTCATTCTCACTATGGTCAAGTGATAGTCCAGTATCATCTAGGGTGAGAACAAATTCTGTCTCATCGGCTTCGGTCAATCTCCATGTCACAACCTCTGCGTAACTCACACTGGAGTCTTGTCTGCTTGCCGTATCGGCCCTTTCGACAGCAGCAGCGATATCTGCCATGTTTACATCAACAGCTGTTGTATTCCAGTTTTCCCTTGTTGAGGTTTCAAGGCCAAAAGCCCAGACACTAAACATTGAGAGGAACAATACTCCGAGCATGAATGTGAAAATGTAGCCAAGTTCAGTACTTGCCCCTGATTCGTCGTCGACCAATCTACTCGTCATGACCCAGCCTCCGAAATTTCAACATTCAGGCTGCTTATTTGCAGATTGAACTGTATTGGTTGACCTGCTGTATGCCATACGGCTTCGCTAGGTCCAACTGTAGGAACAGGTACCCAGCCAACATAGTCAGTAAGTAAGTCGATTCTACCTGGGTTAACTATCCAGTCTTCAGAAGTCTCTAGGCTCGTGCTTGACCAAGAAGCAACCGCATCTCCGTACGGCCCTACCCATCCTCTCCTCACATCATAGGCCGTGGTTGAGGCTAAACTTTCTCTCATGGATAGTTCAATGTCAAGATCCATTATACCACTACCAGTAACTGATGTTTTGGTAGGGTGCATAGATGGTATTGTTGCGCTAAACCTTGGTCCAGGGCCTTGTCGATCTGTTGGTCCAACCAGTATAGTCGGGTCTAATTCTGGATGATTTGTGACAACTGCACCAGCGGACCATGCAACTTCTAATCCAGTAATCGACGTGTCAAATTCGTAGGTTAGTCTTGAGATGTGGAATGCCCATGCAGTGGCTAGGTTGGCGTGAGTTGCATCTCCTTCTGTCCCAATCAAAGTAATCTCAATACTTGCCGGATGATCACCGTCTCTCCAAGCAGTGATGATTTGCCCTTCTGGTATGCCATTCATTGATTTCCACGGCAGAGTTGTGGAAATCCACCCTGATGCAGTCTGGTCTATCGCAATACAACGCATGGCTCCATCATCCTCTAACGCAAGGATTCCTGAATTTCCATCTTTTGCTAACTTTGATTGATAGTCATCATACTCAGACGAATAGTTGATTGTCGTCTGTGAATTATCTTCAATGAATTCTAAACCAGTGATTTGGCCTGTGTCTATTGCTGGTAAGAATGTCATTCCTTTGCCATTTAGTTTCAACTGAACAAGAACATTCTCGCTACTTTCTAAGATTGCAGCGCTGTCGATGTTCGTAGGAGGCCACTCAACCTCGATAGTTTGGTTGGAGGGTACTGATATACCGCCATTTTTCCATGTAATCGTTGCAGCATTTTGACTAGGATTAGAGAATGACAAATTTCCAGACTGAGAAGGTGCTATGAAGTGCTTAGAGAGATAATTACCCTCTTCTCCTAGCAGAGATGTTTTGCCAGAACCTCCATGGTAAATTATCAGATGCGCATCTACGTCTGTTACTATCTCAACTAGACTGATTTCTGATAGATTGAATGTTTTTGTCCATGAATTAGCTATCCTAACAGCATTGGTTTTGGGAACCGCTTCTTGTCCAGAATCGCTGAGAGTATGCCATTGAACGAGGATGTCATCGTCTGCAAAGACTTCG
>WTIV01000234.1 GCA_011525095.1 Methanobacteriota archaeon | reverse complement strand
TAATCTCGCCACTTTCTACGTATGTGGAATCGAGCATCCAAATCAGTATCCTGATTTATTGGAAGCCCGGGAGTCCCGCTAGGCAAATCTTTCCTTGTCGAACCGATAATTCTGCAAAATTCATCCACGGCTTGTTCACTATCGAGAGCATCGATTAAATCCGCCGCCCACCAATCATGAGAATACGCTGCAGGAACCAAATTTTTGTTGTTCTCCATGAATTCTCCATATCCCAAAACCAACTCGCCATTATCCCATATGGATGAAATTTGAGCGCGGTCTTTGTTGAACGATTCTGAATCATTGTACTGTTTGAATTCTCCATTTTGAAGAATGGCCCAAGGGCCTTCAGCAATATCACAAGGTGTAATTGCACAGGCTTTACCCGGCCTCTCAATTTTCATTTGTGTTCCAACTGCGATGAAGTCGTCCATAGCAGACATTGAGGCCGCATTGCAAGAACCAGCAGCAAGTCCAGACGGTCGAGCTCTTCCGTATCTAAGACGGAATCCTCCGGGCTCCAAAGGAGCACCAAAGACTGGTCTTCCGGCGATGATGTCTTTCATGAATTTGGAAATCACAGGAACTTTGCGCGATCTAAAGCCGCTGCCATCACCTTCACTAGACTTTTCTTTTCCTTTGTTTGCAAATGCCGAAATAAAGTCCCACCCGGGCACTTTCAGCCTCTCAGTGTGCCTCTGAATTTTTGGAGCCTTCAGACACAAACCTTCTCCGATAACAAGCAAGACACCACCGCGAATACGGGCTTCATCGATGTTTCTAACACGCCCGTATCCGGCGCATTCAATGTCTTCAGTTGACTCTCCGTTAACCATAACCGGACATGCTCTAACAATGGTATCAACCTCTTCTGGAGGAGGCCTGTACTGCAAATTCCCGCGATATAATCCGAATTCTTCCTTGACACGTTCTACCTCGTCATCTGATGGTTTGTATGCATCAACATCCAATTCTCTGCGAATCATGTCCCCAATTAGTACTGCTAGGGCCTGCGCAGTACCACCTGCTGCCCTGATTGGTCCTGCGAAGTGAATTGATAGGAACTGGGTTCCATCGAGGTTTGGTAGGAGTCTAACTTCGCTTATACCTTCCAATGGTGCGACAAGTACCGCTTCTGTCAGAATCGCAAGACCAACTCTCAACCCAACATCGATACTTTTCTGCAAGTCATATCCGTTATCTCTGAATCGCTTTGCAACTATGGTAGCCATCTTGATAGAAGTGGTTTCACGGTCAAACTCCGCTAGTAGTTTTCTAATGTCATCCGCAACTTCTGCACCCTCTAAGTGTTCGATGAGCAATTTTTCAGTCCTGCTCGCAAGGTCGGAAGCTCTAGGAATTTCAACCTCTAAAGAGTGGTCGAATCCTTTCTTTCTAGCAACTTCAGCAATCTTGTATGCCTCTTCAGTTCTTTCGTCAAGCCATTCTTCGTATGATTGGATTTCTTTCTCCAAACGCTCAATGTCCAAACCCAGCAGCGGGTCGTGAACATCTCTAGCGCCTTTCTGAATCATGGCTAACTATTGGCCCTCTTAGGCGGTGGCTCATAAGGGCTACCACAACCATTGCAATCACAAAGGGAAGGTTCATTCGCCTCAAACCGATGGCTTCCTCCATGTCAGTTCCTGCAATGCTGCGCGAAGATGCTCGCTGGGTGCGCCTTGTTGATTTAGTTCGTGAATTGGCATTCCTTGATGGTGGAAATGACAAGGCGTTTACATTAGCTAGCGGGAGAACATCAAGATGGTTCTTCGATATGAAACCGGTGATGATGAATCCAGAAGCAGGAAGATTAGTTGGAGAATTAATGAATGTTAGATGTGACGAGATTGGTGCTGATTTCGTTGGAGGTCTTGAACTCGGTGCTGTGCCATTAGCAGCATTGGTTGTAGCTACAGATTTCACTTCAGACAGGCTCGGGTTCATGGTCAGAAAGCAAGCAAAAGGGCGAGGGGGTAGGAAAACCAACAATCCTCCAGGAATCGAAGGTGCTTCGATTGCAAATGGCGGCCGCGTAATTATCCTTGAAGATGTTACAACAACCGGCGGTTCCGCAATTCAAGCAGTCAAGCGAATCGAAGAAGAAACCGATTGCGAGGTTGTCGCTGTAATCAGCATTCTAGATAGAGAAGAAGGTGGCAAAGAAGCGTTTGAAGATGCAGGAATACAATTTGAGAGCCTGTTAGTCCGCTCTGATATTTCTGGGTGAATAAATTGCAATTAATACCTTCAGACGCAGATCTGAGTGGCCCTACAACCGTCGATTCAACAGCTCCAAGGGGGTTGTTTTTCCATTATGCAGACCAAGCTAAGCCGCTAGCAACTCCTTGGCAAGTAGCAGTTGAGCGGGCGAAAATGGTGAGAAAGTGCAAACTGCCCGACGGCCCCATTCTTGACCCGGCCTGCGGCAGCGGAATACAACTCGCAGCATATTGTGCAATGCTCAGCAGAAAAGGGGTGGGAATTGAAATGCATGAACCAACTGCTCAAGCAGCTAACTCAAATTTACGGAGGGTTGCTGAGCAAGGATTCGGGGATAGTTTGCTAGAATCGAGAATCCAAGTCGGCGATGGGACAATTGGCGATAAAAATCAAAAATTCGCGATGCTGCATCTCGACCCCGCTCGCCCTCGTAATTCGAGAACTCACAGCCTAGATGAAATGGCACCGACACTACCAGATATTTTCACAGCATGGAAAGACAGTTTAATCGAATTAGAAAGAGGACCTGCAATTCTGCTAGACTTGTCTCCAAGGCTTGATTCTGGTCAACAAATGGAAGTCGAAGAAATCGTTGATTCGTTTTGGCCTGATGTGGGAAAAACATGGGTCTGGACAAGCAGAGGACGTGGCAGAGTCGACAGACTTTCATTATGGATTGGGCAGTTATCTTCACCAGGCATTCCAAGGAGATTTGTGCGGATTCCGCCAGATATCAAATCTAAACCATTGGTCATAGAGGGAGATTATTCTGAAATTTCAGAACATCGACGACCACCAAGAAAAGGCGAATATGTCACAATCCTTGATGCCGCTCTTGTCGAATCTGGTTTGGCGCATGAATACCTCAGAGAAGTCATCGATGACGACTCAGTAACTTGGAGTATCACGAGCGGAAGAAGACCTCAAATTCATCACTCAAGTCCAGTAAATTTTGAAAATCAGAATCAAAAATTATTGGTTCAATCTACTGGCCGTATCGTTAAGTTGGTTCACACCGATTTGTCAATGGAAACTATTTCCCACCTTGTCGATGCATCTAGAGAATACGGCTTTGGAAAATTAACCCTCAGAATGACAGTAGATCCAAACCTTCAGCCAAAACTACAGGGTAGCCTTGACAGGCAACTCGCATCAAAGGGGGGACCGCACAGCGGATTTGTTGCAAAACAGCCACACGATGCGATGCTACTTTTGTGTCTAGAATAACAATAGGCTTTTAGCACCACGAACAGGGGGCCAGAATAAAGCCGATTCGTGGCGCAGTATCGCGAATGGGCAATCGCGGTCTTGATATAGGGGTGGTTTGTCGCAAAGCCGCTCGACATCATGTTGTACGCGTTTTACAGGTGAAATGTAATGGCAAATGATCAGGACTTGGGAGACGACTTCTCCTACATGCTTCGAATGGCAGATACCGATATTGACGGTCTCAAGCCTCTAAGGACTGCACTAACCGCTGTCCGCGGGGTAGGCGACCGCACTGCAGCAAATATCTGCAACATAACCGGCTTCGATCCAAGTATGAAGGCTGGACACCTAGATGCTGCACAGCAAGAAACTCTACGTGAAGCAATCGAAAGTTACGCTCAAAACGTCCCACTGTGGATGCTAAACCGCCAAAGAGATCTTGAAACCGGTGACGAACTTCACCTGTCCGGACAAGATCTCAAACTAACTCATGAGGACGACATCTCTCGTCTTCGTTCAATCAAGTGTTACCGTGGAGTCCGCCACGCTGGTGGCCACAAGGTACGTGGACAGCGCGGCCGCTCCAACGGAAGATTCGGTCTGACTCTGGGAGTACAGCGCAAGAAGTGATAGGAGGAATGAGATATGGGACATCCAAAATTCGCACGACCAAAGTACGACACTCCTCCACATCCTTGGAAGGCTGACAGAATCGAAGAAGAGCACGCAATCAAGGCTAACCACGGTCTAAAGAACATGACCGAGATTTGGAAGGCAAAGTCTGCTCTTCGCCGTATTCGTGGCCAAGCGATGAAGCTGATCGGTAGAGTCGACACATCCGAAGGACACTACGCACGGGAGAAAGACGCTCTCCTAGCATCTCTTAACCGCAAGGGATTAATCGCAACAGACGCTATTCTGGACGACATTCTATCTTTGTCCGCTGAAGACATTCTAAACCGCCGTTTGCAGGCTCAGGTCTACTACAAGGGACTTGCATGCTCAATGAAGCAAGCAAGACAACTGGTAACCCACGGCCAAATTTGCATCGGTGACCAAAAGGTAACAATTCCATCATACCCTGTGACAAGAGACGAAGAGGAATTAATCAGATACCACCCTCGCTCTAAGTTGAATGATGAAAACCACGTTATCAGACAAACCATTCTAGGAGTTCGTGAATCGGCTGAATACGCAGAAGACGAAGTCGACCCAGAATTCACACAATCCGAAGCATCCAGCGTCAACGAGTCAGCAGAAGATGCTCCAAAAGCAGAAGACACAGTAACTGGAGGCGGTGAATGATGCGCAAGGCAATCATCAACATTTTCTCAAGTTACAACAATGTCTTGATGACAGC
>WTIV01000239.1 GCA_011525095.1 Methanobacteriota archaeon | reverse complement strand
CGGATGGAGCGACCCGCGCCGCGCCGCCCGCGCTGATGAGGTTCTGAGCGAAATCGGCCTTGGCGACCGGACCGACTCGCTTGCGGGTACGCTGGCTCATGGCCAGAAACAATGGCTTGAGATCGGGATGCTGATCAAGCAGCGCCCGAAGCTGCTGCTCCTTGACGAACCCGTCGCCGGCATGACCGAGGAGGAGGCGGCGCGCACCGCCGATTTGGTCCGCCGCCTGCGCGCTCCCGAACGGGCGATCCTGGTCATCGAACACGACATGTCGTTCGTCGAAGAGATCGCCGACCGCGTAACCGTGCTTCACGAGGGCGCGCCGATCTTCGAGGGCGCCATGGCCGATGCGCGCGCAAACGCGCGCTGGCGTTGTCACCATCAAGTGTGATTGTATGGCGGCCCATGGATTGGAGTTTCTTCTCTAGCATGTTAGCAATTGATGATTTACCGGAGCCCGAGAGACCTGTGAACCAAATCAATCTTGGTTGTTGCGACTTCTGCTCTGCCCGACTTTGTTTTGTAACGTCCATTGATTGCCAGTGGATATTGTCCGCTCTGCGCAGTGCAAAGTCAATCAATCCCATTCCAACAGTGTTGTTGGACATTCTGTCAATTACAACGAAACCTCCCATAACTGGGTCATCGTCATATGGATCATACGCAACTCTTGAGGATAGTGAGATGTTACAGATTCCTATCTCATTCATTTCAAGTGATTTAGCAGGCAACTCCTCCAAGGTGTTTACATCCACTCTATGCTTTAGGCGGCCAAGTGTCATTGGAGTTGTTTGTGTGTTTGACTTGAATAAGTACTGCCTACCAGAAGCCATTGCCGAATCATCCATCCAAAGTATGCGTGCTTGGAATTGGTCTGCAGTGCCACAAGGAGAATCTGCAGATGCGATTACATCTCCACGTGAAATATCAATTTCATCTTCCAAAGTTATTGTTACTGACCGGCCTGCACCAGCAAGTTCCAAGTCCCCGTCATAAGTCACTATTCGAGAAACTGTTGATTCAGTTCCACTGGGAAGTACACGAATTCTATCACCCTTGGAAACACAACCACTGCCGATTAATCCGGTGAACCCCCTGAACTCTCTATTTGGGCGGTTGACCCACTGCACAGGCATTCTGAAAGCACGTGATTGAGAAGTGGCAGCAACCTCCACGCTTTCCAAGTATTGCATCACTGACTGGCCATCATACCACGGAGTATTCTCGCTCGGGCCAACGATGTTGTCTCCCTTCAATGCAGATATTGGAATTGCTGTAATCTCATCGAGGTTTAGAGCTTCATTTGCAAATTCAAGATAATCCTGTTTGATTTGATTGTACACTTCTTCTGAATAATCTACCAGATCCAATTTGTTAATCGCCAGAATAATTCGCTTAACTCCGACCATTGAAACGATGAATGAGTGTCTACGGGTTTGAGTCAAAACTCCTTGGCTAGCATCTACGAGGATAATTGCAACATCAGCTGTAGATGCTCCAGTTGCCATATTGCGAGTGTATTCTTCATGACCTGGAGTATCGGCAACGATGTACTTTCTTTTGTCAGTGGAAAAGAATCTGTAGGCAACATCGATTGTTATCCCCTGTTCCCTTTCAGCAGCCAATCCATCTACCAATAATGCAAAGTCGATTTCTCCTTCTTGTGTTCCAACCTTCTTTGAATCTGCTTCTAATGCAGCAAGATGGTCATCGAAAAGCATGTGCGATTCATACAACATTCTTCCAATCAAAGTTGACTTACCATCGTCTACCGAACCACAAGTAATGAATCGCAGTAATTCCTTTTGCTCGTGAGCAGCAAGATAGGATTCGATGTCCTCTGAGATTAGGTCACTAACGTGTACCATCAGAAATACCCCTCTTGCTTTTTCTTCTCCATAGAAGCTGTGCTATCGAAATCGATGACCCTTCCTTCTCTTTCTGAGGTTGTTGTAAGTAACATCTCTTGAATGACATCTGGTAAAGTATCTGCTTCTGATTCGACCGCACCGGTTAATGGGTAGCACCCAAGAGTTCTGAATCGAACCGTTTTCATCATCGGCTCTTCACCTTCTTCCATTGGCAAACGGTCATCATCAACTAGAATCAAGACTCCATCTCTTTCTACAACTGGTCTTGGTTTGGCAAGGTAAAGTGGAACTATTGGAATATTCTCAAGGTGGATATATTGCCAGATATCTAATTCTGTCCAATTTGACAGTGGGAATACACGAATTGATTCTCCCTGATTTTTCCTTGCATTGTAAACATTCCACAACTCCGGGCGTTGACGCTTAGGATCCCAGTGATGGTTTTCATTTCTGAAAGAAAAGATTCTCTCCTTTGCACGAGATTTCTCTTCATCCCTTCTAGCACCGCCAAATGCGACATCGAATCCGTGATTATCAAGAGCCTGCTTGAGGCCTTGGGTTTTCATCACGTCTGTGTGTGTAGAAGAACCGTGTACAAACGGATTCATGCCCATTTCCTTACCCTCGGGGTTGATGTGAACTATCAAATCTAAGCCGAGGTCTTCAGCCATTTTGTCTCTGAATTCGATCATCTCTGAGAACTTCCACATCGTATCGATGTGCATGATTGGGAAAGGAGGCTTTGCTGGGTAAAAAGCCTTCATGGCTAAGTGCAGCATAACCGACGAATCCTTGCCCACGGAATACAGCATAACTGGGTTCTCTGCCTCTGCGACGACTTCTCTCATGATGTGGATGGCCTCAGCCTCCAACCTCTGAAGATGTGTCATCCTGTCCTGCAAAGAATCACCTCAAGCAGACCGTCGGGAGTTGACTTCCTTCATCAAGGCTGTTATCTCGCTTTTTGGCAATGCATCGATGCCACCAGCGGTAGCACGTCCACCACCACCAAACATTTTGCAGAGCTCACCTATGCCTTCGCTGCCCCTAATCGAAACTTGCAAGGTCTCTCCTTTGTCGATAGCAATCACGTGAGGACCATCACCACTCTCGTTTATTCTATGGGCCATTACACCGACAACACGCCTGGCCCATGACTCATTTGGCAGGAGATAATATCCAATGCGCGGTTCAATGTTTATGGCATTTGATAAATCAGACTCAAATCCATTTTTCAAGGTCATGAAGGCTTGTGTGTCCATGAAATTTTGTGGTGTCTTCGCTTGAAGACAGAGGAGTAATAGTTCATCGGGATGGAAATGCAAATCCGAAAGGTCTGCTCCGTATCCATTGTAATTTAGCAACTCTCCAAGTTCTTTGAATTCAGGTTTACTTGAATGAACTGAAAGTCCGTCTCCATGTAATGCAACCTGCGCCCAGTCAGATTCCAAGCCTAGAAACTTCTCGACTATTACAGCAGTACAAACATTTGCAGACGTATCGATATTTGTGGTGATTCCATCGATTGGCTCACCTGCCAAGTGATGGTCAAACCATGTAATGTCAAAACCTTGAGTTGACAATTCCACGGCTCTAGCGTGGTTTCTTGCCAATGAAATGTCCATTACGATAATCTCGTCGTCAGGATTGGGATTAACTCTCTCCAAAAGTTCGATATCTCGTTTTACACCGGTTACACGGTGTCCTTCGATTCCGTAGACTAAACCCCATTGAACCATCGAACAAATGCCGTCTGCATCACCATTGTATGCATACCAGCGCATGGTTTGGCGAGTGTGACACTAGACATGAGTGTATGCCTTGATTTGAGCCATTGATTTATTTTTTGAATTAGAATAATTACAACATCTGCCCGCATCTATATCTATTCGCTTCACTCATGAGCACACATGCGCAGGGAGTTGATGGTTGCAATCATCATTTTCCTTTCGACCTTGGTGATACCCACCCCTGTTGAGGCATCTAACCTTGGTGGAGAAGATCCCGGAGTCACGGATACTGTAACTTGGAGAGTTGGTGATAAATGGGTTTACGCAGGTGCATTCGATCCAACAGTGTTGGTTCAAGACGCTGGCGTTGACGCAGTGGTAGGGACTATCAACGGAGATGCAACAACGACTGTAGATGCAGTTAGTGAAATCGATGTTCAGGGTGTGCCAACTCTTGTCTATGAAACTTCATCGAAGGCCGATTTTGACAAAGGTGGTGTCGCATTGGAAGGATATACTGGAAATTTGTTTATCCAATACCAGGTCGACGAGGTTAGGAGAGTATCAGACCTCGCAAAGCTGTCAACTGACCTATCGCTGAATGTTAGATACGTCCCCTATGGAATCTCCTCACTAACCCAACAAATTGCAGATATTACAATCAGTACCGATTATGACCCGATGAGTGAAAATTACGACTTCCCTCTACGTATTGGTGAGACCTGGAATACATCCTACGTTTCCTCAACTGCATGGTCAGGAGCAGTGTACCGTGATATAAGATATTGCATCGGTGCCATCTGCGTTATAGCAGGCTCGATAAACAACACCTGGGATATTGTCAACCATATTACGCAAGCGGGTTTCACTGGCTTCACGTCGGGTGGTTTGAATTTCTAGTTTTTGCTCAAGCGCTTGATGCAGCAGCGCATTCTCTAAAGCAATGGCTGCTTGGCCACAGAGGAAGTTGAGGATGGTGATGCGATCGCGGCTAAAAAGGCCAGCCACCGAATGATGGTCGAGATACAGCAACCCGATAAATTTGCTCTGGTGCAGCAGAGGCAAACACAACACACTCCGGCAGGGATATTGTTGCAAATAGGAATCAACCACAGGTAGTGGCAAGTCTAACCCATCAACCTCCAAAGTTTCTCGGGTCCGTAAGGCATAGTGAATCAACTGAACCGGCAGGTGGGGCTGGCC
>WTIV01000183.1 GCA_011525095.1 Methanobacteriota archaeon | reverse complement strand
GCCTGGCTCAAAAGGAAATGCCGACCTGTTGTGGTTCGTTCCAATGATGGCCATCTTCCTACTTCCTTCCATTCACAGATCTTTGCTCCCAGAGGAACTTGTTGAACACTACACTAGAGGAACATGGTTCAAGGCATCATTCCTCCATGTTTTTACTTGGCTTGCGCTAACATTCCTGCTCACCAATGCCCCTTTCGCTGACATTGTTGCACCTCAGGTTGACGAAGGATGGGGGATGATTTCATCGAGCGAAGAAGGCTTTGAATTCTCGGACGAATCCAGGGATAAGGTGTACCTCACAGAAGGCTACACTGGCATGCATTACCTTGTATTGTCCTTCAGCGACAATTACGATGCAAGTGAGTCCGAGTATTCTATCACTTTCAACGGAGAAGCCGCAAACAATTCATGGGCAGTTCTTTCCGAATCTAATCCCGATGCTTTAGACCCTGTACGGGCGCACAAGGACATTGATTATCCTGTTGCAGTCGAAGTCCCTGCCGGACTCTTAGTAGGAACTTACGAAGTTGAGATCAAAGTGGTCGAAGATGGAGACCCGTGGGAAAATGAGAGAACAGTAACGATGACCCTAGTGGTAGAAGAGCTCGTTGTTGAAGATTCAACCGAGTAACTTGGATAGTCTTGCTGTCAGAGCGTCAAGTTGGATGGCTTCACCGCCACCCTCAACCAATCTGAAATCGATTTCTGCCATCAACTCGGTTAACTCTAGCTTCTGCATTTCTGAAAGGAAATCTGCGCCATACAATTCTCTGTGCAATTGATTGACAAAATCTGTACCTGCGAGACCATATTTGTCAAGAAGATCTCTCAACCTTCGCCTAGCTGCATGGAACCCATCTTGCCGGCATGCCATTAGATATTGATGAAGAGATTCCGGTGGAGCAGTTGCACTTGTTTCGTAAATTAGAGAACGTGTTACATTCTTTTCTAGCGCTGCCGCAACCTGTAGCGCAGTGATTGCTTTACGTAAATCACCCTGCGAGATTCTAACAAGCGCCTCGGCTGCCTCATCATCCAAACCTACCTTTTCTGATTCGGCGACATTTTTGACTTGGCTGAGGACATCTGCGTCAGCGAGTGGCCTGAACCTAAACACAGCACACCTGCTCTGAATTGGCTCGATGATTTTACTTGAGTAATTGCAAGACAAGATGAACCTGCAGGTTTGAGCGTACTGTTCCATTATCCTTCTTAATGCTCCTTGAGCATCGTGAGTCAATGCATCGGCTTCATCGAGGAAGATAATCTTGAATTTTGCATCACCGTAGGGAGAGGTCCTAGCGAATTGTTTGACCTTAGTTCTAATCGATTCTAATTTACGTTCATCGCTGGCGTTCATTTCAAGCAAGTTGTTGCGGAATTCCGGACCGAAAACATCTCTGGTCAAAGCCATTGCAGCAGTTGTTTTCCCTGTTCCTGGTGGGCCTGCGAACAGTAGGTGTGGGAAGTCAGCCAAGTTAGCATAGGAAGCCAATCTCTGAACAACCGATGCCTGACCTCTGATGTCCCCGACAGTCCTAGGACGGTGGCGCTCAACCCAGAGTTCACTCATACCTTACTAGGTCAGAATCGGACGAACTTGAACCTTCGCTTTGGCAAAAAAACTCCCGAATATCATCGGCCACCCTTCGGGTGGCCAGCCGAAAGGAAACTATACCCCCTCCCACAGTGGAGTGCTGAGCCCAATGTCGTCAAACAGCCGTGACCGCCAAAAAATTACCACTTCTTTGCTGCTGGTAATCATGTTCTTATTTGCTGATTTAGCGCTACCACAAGCCATTCCCGAATGGAAAACAGTAGAACTGGAAGATGAAATCTCCGTTCAAAGAACAACTTCAACATTCAATGCTTCAAAAGATTCAGGGATTGAATCTGGCAACCCAAATTCGTACTACGGAAGTGATGAGACCGCTGAATTGGGCATCGGTGCAAGCGGGGAATCTAGAATTCTAATTTCATTCAACAACTCTGTGCCAAGCGGCGACATGGTAAACGGAGCAACTCTATTCCTAACCTGTGGAATTGACCCTGCTGAGTTAGACTCAATCAGCATCTATTCTGCAAGAGTCAAATCAAACTGGGACGAATCCAATGTAACATGGAATGATAGAGATACAGGACTATCTTGGGATTTACCAGGTGCAGATGATACTACTGATAGGTCGGGCTGGGAGCCGCCTTTTTACGGATATGACAACAACACTTTCGAAATCAACGTTACAGCCATCGTACAGGACGCTGTAATCAATTCAAGAAGCGCAATCAACATCTTATTGGCAGCAGTTGGAAGCTCGTACTCTTGCCACATGTCAGACTCAACAGACACTAACAGCACACCATACCTTTCAATCGATCACCAAAATGGAACACACACAAACGGGGGTTCACTCACACCTAATTTCGTTGAAGATGGGGCTGCAATAATGAATCCTGACTCCTTCCTTCTCTCTGCAGAAACAAATCCTGAGGTTTCTTGGGAAAGCATGACCGGAACATCTGCTCAAGTCCAACTCTCCACTAGTGAGGACTTCAAATCAGAACTCGATGACTTCTGGTACTACAACACTATTGACAATTCTAGTATCTTCACATTGAATGCTGGCAACGGAGAAATGACTGTACCATCAGGTCACGAGTTAGACAATGCTACAACAATGTATTACAGAATGAGAGCAATCGACTCTTCGGACACGTACGGTTCTTGGGAGACTGGTTACTTCCACTTGCCTGGACACACAGTATCACAGGTTGGAAGTTATGGACAATTCACAATTGATTTCGATGATTTGGGATTGATGGATGACACGATTGAAGACACCTTCATCGACTCTAGCAGCACATCCAGAAATATCAACATGGGTGGAGAAGGAAATATTACAATTGGTACGTCCTCTTCAAACGAACAATATGGATTGATGAGATTTAATCTGGATGATATTGGCCTACACAGCAACTCTTCCATTATCAGCGCAGAACTTACATTGGACAGAAATTCATTCAGTGGCGACGCATTCGTAAGTTTCCACATCATGGACTCAGAAGATTGGACTGAATTTGGTTCAACTTGGAGAAAGTATGACGGAACATATTACTGGGACGATGGTGGAAGAGTACCCTCGATGTCAATTACTAGTTTTGATGGAGACCAATCATCGGACACCGTAGAGGTAGAATTAACCGCTGCAATCCAGAAATGGATAGATGATAATAATGCTCTAATCCAATCTGGATCGACTCCTGATCCTGCGCTTGAATTAATGCTGGTGGCATCAACGGTTGGAATCGAGGAAACCTCTACGAAATTCGTCAACATCTGCAGTACAGATGCGACAGATTGTGACACACCAACTCTAGAAATCACGTATGATTGGGATAGTTCTGGACCTCCAGTTATCCCCACACACCTATCTCCATTAGACGGGCATGCAGTTTGGAATCTAACCGGACACAACCTTTCCGGCAACACGACCCCAACTCTATCATGGGATGGAAGTATCACTTGGAGCGGTGATATGCTGCTCGAACTCTCTACAGACGCTGAGTACAGGGATGTCATCCATTCCTTCGACACATCAGTGGATACAGAATTCTCTGAGACCGATGGTAACTGGTCAATTTCTGGCTCAGATGCACTAGATGATGGAGTTCTATACCATTGGAGGCTAGCTCAAGTTGACTCAACAACGAAACATAGGTCATGGTGGTCGACCTCCTCATTCCTAGTTTCAGGCCTTGAATCGGAGCACATCCAAGATAACGAACACAGGTTAAGACTGTCACACGGAAATGCAACTACTGCTGGTGATGCACCGAGTTGCGAAGACACATACATCGACAGTGGAACACCGAACGCCAACTACAACGGGGAGGATGAAATGCAAATCTCCTACAACACATATCCATCAGAGACATCTATCTTGATCGGATGCGATCTGACAAGCCACTTACTACCAAGCGGTTATGCTGTGAAAACTGCAACTCTGAAGATGAGACTGGCAGATTATCCGGCGGGGACACCAATAATTGGGGCATGGGAAAGCAGGCAAAACAACTGGTCTGAAGATTCCGCAACTTGGGCAACATTTGATGGAACTAATTCATGGGGTACAAGCGGAGCTAAGGGTTGGGAAAAATCCAGCCTCTTGGATTCGGAGTCTCTTGGAAGTTCCTATTCTGCTGGAGACTGGGTTGAGTGGGACGTGACACTTGCTGTACAGAACGCTATGAGAGAAGACCGATCCGTGGATTTGATTTTGGGAATACTTGCCTCTGGTTCAGGCAATAACCGTGATGCATTGTTCTATCCAAATTCTGCTAGTTCTACCAGCAGGCCCGAAATCTCGTTCGTGTACGTCCCAGGTTCTGATGCTGTACCTTCAGACCCTGTACCAACCAGCCCCCTAAACGGCTCATGGTCTGTCGAAACTGGAATCAATCCTGCACCAGACAAAACACCGCAATTGGCTTGGAATCTAACTGCAAGTGGCGTTTCAATCGGAGGATGGTCGGTTGAGTTAGACACAACAGATTCTTTCGATTCCTCAGACCTCATAATGGCCACAAGTTGGAATGACAATGGATTTGATATCACAAACCAAACATTCGATTTGTCAACTCCACTCGATGCCGGTTACACTTGGTATTGGAGAGTTAGAGCAACTAGTTCTACAAACCAAATCGGTAATTGGTCAAACACATTCAATTTCCTGCTTCCTGACATAACAACTTGGAGTATTGATTCAAACAACGCAGCAGTGGAATTGCGTCATCACGATGCAATGCCTGATTTGAATATTCCAAACTTTATTGACACATGGGTCGCAGATTCAGGAGTTGGTTCAACCGCAGACCAATCTTCTTCATCATCGCTCAAAGTTGGTACAAGTAGTACCGGGGAAAATGCAACAGGATTACTTCGAATACCTCTTACTGAACTACCAAATCCACAAAATGCTCACGTATCAAAAGCAGAATTAAACCTGTACGCAGAGTTTGGTTCAGACACAGGTAACGCAGTTTCAATTCACGAATCTAGCGTTGCTTGGAACACAAGCGCTAACGGTACAACGTATGATGGTAGTAACAACTGGTCTAGCCCAGGTTCTATGGGAGACATGGACAAAGGTGCAATCATCGATATACAGCAGGGTAAATCTGCAGAATGGATGACTTTCGACATTACAGAAATAGTACAGCATGCGTTTGCAAATGGTGATTCCCACATCTCGCTAACAATAGTCGGCTCTATCGGCGAAGGTCAGACAACATTCACATCAACTGATGGAAGTTCAAGCGACGCTCCATGGCTAAACATGACATGGACTTCTGGTAATGCATCAACCCCAGAAGTAGCTGGTACCAATACTTACCCTGCTGTCGACGACATTTTGTGGAATACCAGTGGACATGCTCTTCTTCCGCAAACACAACCAACTTTCAGTTGGAATCACTCCAACCCTTCGAACGTTGACGATTGGAGAATTTTCATATTCGAGGATTACAACGACGCCAGAGCAGGTTGGGAAGTATTCGATAGTAGGGAATCTTCTACAGGATGGGACCTAAACAGTCTAACTTGGACTTACCCAGACAATTTCTCTGCTGGTGAATCATACATATGGTTCACACAACCAATTACAGATGACATACTAGGTGCAAGAGGAAACCGTACCGTATTCCACGTACCAAGCGAAACCGGTGATGAAATCAACTCAACAGACGCGAAAATTTCATTCCAGCAAGGTTTATTGGTTGAGGAATTGGATTATCCTAATTACTTCATGGACTCGTTTATCGATTCAGGCTCCTCTAACTCAGGCTATGAGAGTTCTACAGAATTAATTATTGGGAGATCGCAATTTAGCAGTTCTACTGCGTACGAATCATTCTCGATGGTAAAGGTAAACTGGTCAAGTTTACCAATTCCATCCACGTACGAGTTCATCGATGCAAGCTTAACATTAAGCAGGTTGAGTGGAGGAGAAAGTAGTCAAGAAACAATCAAAATCGCAGTTTGTGAGATGAACAGAGATTGGAACGAAAGTGCGACCTACAATTCTCCTACCGGTAATAGTACTACAGGATGGGGAGATCCGTGTGAAACACAATTTACAATTTCAACAATAGACTACCAAGGCAATAGCGTTGAATTTAACATAACATACCCTGTTCAGCATGCTCATGCAAGTGGAAATGATAGCATCAATCTAGGATTCTGGGTAGTTGACGATAACACTACAGACGATTGGAGGTTTGCTAGTAGCGATTACACTAGTGACGAGTCTAAGCGTCCCGAAGTTTCCTTAGTTTGGAGGACCGGCGTCCAGTGGCTGCCATCTCAAGCAACCGGACTACATCCTGCCGACGGATCCACAATTTGGAATAATAGCGCATCAAGACCAACTGGTGCGGAAACCGTTGCGCACAATTGGACAGCTGGAGAATCAAACGAGACAAGGTGGATAGCAGAAGTTTCAACAGATCCCGCATTTGCTAGCGATGATTGGACTGTAGAAATTGATTTCACAGATAACACAACATTCACCGACAACGGAATCTGGGATTATGGAAATCTAACATACGTAGTTGATACTGATCCAGATGATTACTGGATTTATTGGAGAGTTCGTGCAGAACAGAATCATAGATTAGGAAAATGGTCTGATGTCCACTCTTATCGTGTACCAGATGAGGTTGGCTTTGATGACGGGGCTGGCAACAATACAGTTGTTCTCTATCAAGGCTCTGTGTTCGAATATTCTGGTGATTTGCCGGGAGTACCTGATGCAAGCATCGACTCAAGCAATCCAACCAGATCTGCTAACCAAAACCCATTCGAATTGGGACTGCCTTCTAGCGGTTCTGGGGAATCTAGGATTTTACTCACTTTCGATTTGTCAGAGATGCCATTCCCTTCCGCAATGACTCCTACAAATGCTCTGTTGAGCCTTTACAGAACTAATGTTACAGGGACATCTTCGCTAACAGTCAGTGCACATGCATGCGACACCTTCAGTGAAGAAACTGTAACTTGGAATACGGCACCAAGTTGTTCAAGTTCAGAAATTACACGCTCGACCTTACTAGTATCACCAGAAGTGGGTTGGCAAGTTTGGGACATCACATCATTAGCACAATCCAACGTAGCAAATGGTAACGATACTCTGTCGATAATGCTGAAAACTGTTGGAACACCAGGTTCAACCAATGAATTCTACGACAATACAGATGAGGACTACAGACCTAAATTAACCTTGGATTACGTAGACAACGTTGACGGAATAATACCACCTGCTCAGCCAACTTTGGCATATCCTGCAGATGGCACTATATTGTACAACACAAGCACTTGGAAACTTGAATCCCTCGACAAACCACAACTGTCATGGAACAGTGTAACAAACGCTACCGGGTACATCGTAACCGTCGCAGATGGTGATGGAGAACAGAAGTACAAGTCTTGGGAAGACCCTGAAATCAACGGAACTATCTTCACATTCAGCGAGAATCTAACTGCTGGAGAAGTATACAGTTGGTGGGTACAGGCAATAAACGGTTCAATTCCAGGACCATCTTCAAGCCGTAGCACATTCGCTATTGGTTCACCTGTCGACCATTCATACAACGGAGACCACACTTGGACATACAATTTCCAAACGGGTAACGAAGTTCCTGACCTAGGTCATACTAACATCAGAGACTCCTACATCGGTAGCGGAGATGCCGACACAAACCACGGAACAGATTCTCTAGTGATAGGAACTGATTGCGAAGGAGTGAACACAGAATGTAAAATGATATTCGCTCTTGACAATAGTCAAGTACCTCTACCGATGGCTGCTAACATTCATTCAGCTGCTATACATCTGAAAGTTGAGTTCCCTGCCACCGGCCAAATCGATTTGAGTGTTCACAGGCTACTGACAAGCGATTGGACACAGTCAGGATCAACTTGGAACAGTTCCTCTGCAGGAGTTCCTTGGGCTACAGCAGGTATGACTGCGGGTACTGATTACGAAATTACAGCAATCTCGACAACCAGTATTGATTCATCGACAACATCGGTGTGGCTAGATATTGGCCATGATAACATGCAAATGAATGGAGACCACGGATGGATTGTTGTCGCTACTACCGCTGCAGGTTCTCCTGCATACGTTGAGTTCTACTCGAGTGAGAGCGCCTTGGACAACCGGCCCAAGATTGCAATAAATTACACGGACGTAGATACCGTATCTGTATCTCCTTCTGGTTCGACTACAGATGCTGACACGGGTGTACAATTCTCACACATCCTTAACGATGCGTTGGGTGGAATGATTGGAGAAGACGTAGTTTGGTCTCTAACATCTACTTCAAGTGGGACGATTAATTCTACAGGATACTTTACTCCTGAACTAGTTGGAGTACAAACAATAGAGGCATGTTTCGGAGTTATCTGTACACAAGAGACCATCACGGTAACACCCGGGGCAGCTGTACTTCTTCAAACCTCAACCACAGAAGTTTCGATCACCGCCGATGAAGTTTACAGTATCGACGCATATGTTGTGGACCAACATGGTAACGAGGTATCTGGAGAGACTATCACATACACTCCTACTAACGGTAGCGTCGTTGGAATTACGTTCTACCCGCACAACGCAGGTAACCAAACTGTAACAATTGGTTGGGCAGCTCAAACAATTGACCTAACGATATCTGTCATTGGTGGAGCACCAGTTTACTATGAAACAACAGGCTGTGAAGAAGTCATCAAAGCAGGAACTACTTGCCAACTGAATTGGACACTTCACGACCAGTTTGGCAACATGCTGGACTTGAACGATGGTGGAGGGATTACGTGGACTGTTGGTGGAGGTGTATTCACAGAGGCAAACGGAACTTACTTCGCAATGACTGTTGGAAATTATGTGATCAACATGACATCGACTGGAGGTTTGTATTACGAATTACCGATAGAGGTCACACACGGTGCAATGGCGTCTCTAGAAATTAACGCATCTTCTACCTTCGTGACTGCTGATGAGTATGTATGGCTGAACACAACAAGAATTGACGTAATGGGCAACAGACTATCAGTGGTGATTCCACAAGAGAACTGGACGATTAGTGACGGCTCGATTACCGCAGGGCAACCAGCGGTTTGGGATGCACAACGTCGTGGAACCAAGACACTTTCAGCAAGTTATGCAGGAATGCAAAGTAGTGTCTCTGTACAGGTTACTGAAGGTGTAATTACCACTCTAATTTTGGTAATTGACTCAGTGGAACAACCAGAGAATGCTGAATTGAATATGACCACAGACGACCAAGTGACAATTAAGGTGAAGGCAATGGATTCTGATGGCAACAAATGGACTACAAATGTCGCTTGGAACATCGAACACGCACAGTACACAGACCAAAGTGTGCTACAAGAGAAGACCTATGGTTCATCTACAGAATTCTGGCCTGTCTTTGCTTCTGATACAATGTACACCCTGCGAGCAACATACAATGATGGGAATATCACTCTTGAATCGACAATCGATATTTCGGTGGTCGTAGGTGACTTGGTTAATGTCGCGTTGTTGCAGCCTGTAGAACTACAGCAGAGTATTACTGCAGACCAAAGTGTGCTATTCCTACCGCAGTTGACAGACGGTGATGGAAATATCATTGATTCATCTATCGTTTCATACGAACTTGTTAACACAGATTCTGGTGAATCAAGCGATATCACATCGACAATTGTGGATAACTCTGGGGTATGGGAAGCAAGTACTGTTGGAAATTATTCAATTACAGCATGGGCAGTTTCTAACGCTGGATACAATATTTCCGAGACAGTTACAATCACTGTTGATTACGGTAGTGCCGTAACTGTCGATATCGATGTGATTGCAGATACTGCGAAGGCTGGAGATATCTACACACTGACTATTACTGGAACAGATGCTGATGGAAACACATTCCTAGAAAGTGTACTATGGACCAAGGATAACAAGCCAGTCCCTGCAACTGAGATTGAAGGCCTTGCTGGAGTTTACAATTGGAGTGCTACAAAAGCAGGAGTTCACACTTACAAGTTCCGCTCACCGAGTGGAGCACAAGCTGAATGGACAGTGACTGTCTCCGCTCATCAGACAGTAAACCGAATTGAGTTAACAATTCTTGAAGAGTCTGTATTGCAACTAGAATCATTCGACATCGAAGTTAGAACGTTTGATGCATGGGAGAATGAAATTCCAGTTCCTCCTGAAACTCAAGTAAAGTTGACAGGAAGAATGACAGCAGAGGCTGTCGAAAACGGAAAGTGGACGATAACAACTCTTGACGCTGAAGAACAAACAGTGACTATTTCTGTCCACAACAAGGAAGCTTCTGGAAACATTCAGGTTGATGGCACATTCATGGGATTCTTTGAGGCGGGTGGAACCTTGTACTACGCAGGTGGAATTCTCGCAATTCTTGTTGTGATTGTCTTACTGGTTGTCATAGTAATGGTGCTACGCTCAGGCAGTTCCGATTACGATGATGATGACGATGATGAAGACGACGATGACGATTATGATGACGAGGAATCTGCTCCTTCATCCGCAGGGCCTGCGGGACCACCTCCAACTGCAGGTGGAAAGGAAGATTGGATGTCTGACTATCGAGTTGATGAAGACAACGTCGAATGGGGCGAAGACCAGGATGGCAATTGGTGGTATCGAGACCCAGGAGCTTCTGATTGGAATGAATGGACTGACTAATCGAAACCTATAGTACGATTGAAAGTTTAGAGTAATTGGGGATAACGGTGAAGAGATTATCGGTTGCTGTGCTGATTGGGCTAATTCTAGTGCAAATCGCTGCACCAGTAATTGCCTCAACTCCATCAAGCATCACCATAGACCAACACCAATCTTCCGTAAGTACAGACCAAGTGGTGCAACTTAGTGCAACTGTCAGAGATTCTAGTGGTTCTATTCTCTCCAGCCCTGTAAATTGGAGTACAACGTCTGGACACATTGATTCAACTGGATTATTCACACCTGGAATGATTGGAATTACAGTTATTACAGCAGAAAGTGGTGGTGTCAACTCCACAACATCAATTGAGGTAACGAGAGGATATCCGTTTGAAATCAAATCGATGTTTAACCAAACAAACGTAAGTATTGATGACACAATAAATCTGAACGCAACCCTGGTTGACAGAGCAGGAAATTCAGTGCCGGGGGATTTGACATACAGAAGTCAAAATGGTCACATTGACCACCAAAACATGACTTGGCAACCCGACCAAATAGGGCAAGCTATCTTGCGAATCATATACTTCGAGTTAGAACTTCAAGTACCATTCAATATCGAACCAGGGCAGCCCTCGACATTGGAGATCCCATACGGATTAACGGTCCAGAGTGGTACTACTCAACACATATTTCCAATTGCGAAAGATTCCCACGGAAATGAAGTTGGAATCTCCAAAGCAGGCACTCTAACATGGCAAGTTGAGAATGGTACAATATCTCCAACTGGACTTTTCTTTGCTAATGCACCCGGTGTTTGGAACATAAGTGTCAACAGCAGTTCGGGAGCATTTGGAAGCGGCACTATCCGGGTTCTTCCAGCCCAAGCCACGGGCCTTAGCATTAGTATTGAGAGCACAGAGGTACGTGCAGGGTCAGTTGTATCTCTATCAGCAATCCGCTCAGACATTCTTGGTAACGATGGCGAGGTCAAAATTTCACTTGCAAATTGGTCTGTCCCAACTGGTTCCTTATTCGTTGAACAGGGTAAAGTAAAATGGATTCCATCCTCGATTGGTAATTGGACGATTGGAGTTCAAGACCAAGGATTCTCATCTACAGTTGTCGTTAATGTTGTTCAGGGCGAAATCAGTGGAATAGAGGTCTTACTATCAGAAAATGTACTCCGTTCTGGTGACTTGATTGTCGCATCTATTTCTGCGCATGATGCTGCTGGAAACATGCGCTCGGTTGATGGAGCATGGACAATTGCTCCAGAATTATCACCAACTGACCAAGGCGACTGGTATGAATTGAGACCTGGGCCTGTCGGTAACTACTCTATTTCCGCAGTTTGGTTCGACAATGAAACACAAGTCGTACATGAAACCGAGAAAATTTTGCCAATACTACACGGCGATTTAGCAAGAATTATTCTACCACAAAGCGGAACAAGAGTTGCTTCGGATGATGTCTTGTCTTTGAACCCAGTATTCGAGGACGAGTATGGTAACGAGGTAGACAACGTACCTATCACTTGGATTATTGATGATGTTGACATGACAATGGAAGTCAGGCTTGCTGGAGACAATTGGGCGCCAAACTCAATTGGGATGCACGAGATAAGAGCGATGGCTCAAGGCGTATTCGCAATAACCGATGTAGAAGTCATTGCTGGCACTCCTAGGTATATTTCCACCAGTCATGATGAAGGAATTTCTGTGGACAGCGGCTACGGAATTGAAATTCAAATCACGACAACTGATGTCCATGGCAACTCAGCATTAGCATCCGAAGTTGATTTCGAATTCGATGACCCATTAGGAATTGTAACTCCATCCTCAGAGGGCGACGGGTATTGGATAGTCGAGGGAGGACAAACTGGAGAATGGAATCTCCGTATGAGAACCGGTTCCGCTGTTTCAGACATAACTGTGAATGTTTCCCACGGTGAGCCTGTGAGATTGCTAGCTGAAATCTCTGAAAATAATCCTGAAGAAGGAGGTAGCATGATTATCAGAATTCATGCAATAGACCAAGCAGGTAACAGAATTGAAGTCCCAAGTGATGAGGTCACCATCAAGTGTACAGCTGGGTCAGTATCGCATCTTGCGGCAGACACTCACGAGTTATCAATAGACCAAGCAGGAGATTCACACTCATGCAATGTTTACTGGAATGATTTAATCGCGCAGAGATTCTTTGATGTAGAGGCTGTTTTGTTTGGAGGGGGATTGGGAGATTCCAATACTGCTCTTACCATGGTTTCAATGATAATATTCCTATTCATTGCAATAATGGTTGTTCTTATTCGCAGGATGAAGGGAGAATCTCAGGACGATTATGAATGGGAAGATGAGTTTGAAGAAGACGAGGAATCTGAGAATGTTGATTCTGAGTTATATGAAATTCAAAATGAGAAAACACAAACCGTCGTCGAAGAGGCAAGTCCTGCACCGACCGAGAAGAAGGAATCTGGAGAGGACCTACGCGCTAGACTTGCTGCAGAAGCAAAGAAGACCGGGGTTATGCAAGCAGCACCAGGTACAGAACAAGGCAAGACTGGTTGGTATGTGGATTCAACAGGTGAGTTAACATCATGGCTTGTTAGTGAAACTGGAGAATGGACAAGAGTTTCTTGATCATTCTTGAATGCTTTCATGATTTGTTTCTGGTTCGAAATTCCTCTTTCCGTAGATGTAGTATGTTGATACTCCAATTATCGCGGCTGCAACTGCCCCAATAATCGCCTTAGATCCCATGATTATTACGAGGTATGCTCCAGCGATTGTACCGAAAACTTGGACATAGGGATAGAGAGGTGATTTGAATGTTGGCTGATACCAATCTGTTCCATTATTCTCTTTTCTCAGTACTATAACGCTGACGTTTAGTGCAACGATTACCATTATTTGGAAGCCAGATGCAAGTTTAGCAACATCTTTCACTGGAAGTGTCAAGATACAAACCGCCATAGTAACAGCGGTTAGGATAATCGCCCAATGAGGTGTCTCAAATTTGTTATTTGTTTCGCTTAGTGAATCTGGAAGAAGTTTGTCTTTCGCCATTGCGAACAAGAATTTTGACGCTGCAAGTAGACCAGACAGCGCACCAGATATCATTGTGAGAACCGCTAAAAGAGCGAGAATAATTCCTACCCTAGTCGATGCTACTGCGTCAAAGAACGCAAAGATCGGGTCTTCTCTAGGCTCTCCATTGCTTAGCCACCACTCTCCTTCGACCGATCCCATCATTATTATTGAGACAATGACATAGAAGACTGTGATTACCAATAGAGAAATCAGCATGCCGTAGTGTAGGTTCTTCTCTGGTTCTTTCACCTCTCCACCAATTGCACCAGCCTTGTAAATTCCTGCGTAAGCAACAAACACTAGAGCTGCTGCTTCTGCTACCAATGCTGGGTCATTTCTTGTGACATCAAAAGCCCCATCTATTGGCCTTGATAAATCGAAGTTAGCATCGAATAATTGAATGATACAAACAATCACAATGAGTGCAACCGTTAGCGCTAGAATAGGAGTCTGGAAGGCTTTCACTTTCTTTATTCCAAGAATGTTCAAGAAGGTGATGAGGGCTAATGCTAGCATAATCAACAGCGTTGAATTTGTCGAAATGTCTAGATATTCTGTTACTGCATACATGTAGGCAGAAAATCCGATTAGAGCAAATGCGGACTTCAACAAGAAAGATGCCCAAAGTCCCATGCCACCAATTGTCCCGATTAAATGTCCAAATGAACGGTCAAGATAGAGGTAGGCGCCACCATTGTCTGGCATCGCAGATGCCAATTCTGATTTAGACAAGGTGCCTGGCAAGAACACCAAACCAGCCAATAGGAAAGCAAGCCAAATACCTGGACCCATGATGGCGGCAGCAAAGGAAGGTAGAACGAATAATCCGGAACCTATGCTTGCTGCGATTGTTACAATGATTAGGCCCACCAATCCGAGAGACCTCTCGATTGTATATTTGACATCGGAGACAACTCCCCCGATGTCCCCCTTGAGAAGTTTGTCTGTTGTGGATTTAATGTCCATTCAGATTCCTCCAGAATAGTTTGCGTTTCCGGTTTATGACCTATAACACTGTGTTATTGCTTGTGAGTAGGCAAGAGTAGTTATTTATTGCTACATTTCGCTAACATTAATCCCCGAAAAAAGGAAATTATGCTTTTGCGATGACTTTCATTTCCACAGCAATGGGTGTTGGCAAAGCCCTGATTGCCAACGTTGTCCTAGTAGGTCCAACTTTACCTAAAGTTTCAGCCCAAACCTCGTTGTAGCCTTTGAAATCTCTATCCATGTCAACTAAGAAAGACGTAACATCGATTACATTCTCGATTGATGAACCTGCTTCTTCTAGAATTCTAGCGATGTTGTCTACAACGGCTCTTGTTTGAGCCTTGATATCATAATTCAGTGGATTCCCCGAAGCGTCTTTGATTGGACCACCGGGTATTGAATTGTCACCAGGTTGCCTTGGGCCAACACCTGAAAGGTAAATCAAATCGCCTTCTCTTCTAGCATGAGGATATGCCCCTACTGGTTTTGGTGCTTTGCTAGTATTCACTGCAGTTTCACCTTCGACCGGGTCATAGAGTTCTGGACCATGATTTGAGATCGTTTCATCATCAGAACTTTGTTTTGAATCTAGAACATCTCTGTCCCCGCCGTAGAATTCTACATCATCTTCGTCGTATTCCTTGTCGCCAGTTCCGTTTGACTCCGGGTTTAGGACCACAACTGCAGCGCCTGCTCCGTGAATTGGCTCGTATGCCAGAACATTTCCAGTGAGGTCATTGCGATTGCCGTTCATTGCTGAAAGCCACCACATAGGCTTGAATGCAACTACTTTCTTTACTCTGATTTGGTCATGAATTGTTCTCGAAAGTTGACCAACATCTTCCAATCTACCTTCTTCCAAGAACTCCAAGATTTTCCGATTCCATTCATCGTCCTTCAATGAATGAATTCTGTCTTCATGCGGCTCAATCGGCTCCGTGAACATACGATTTGACAATGACATTACAGAGACTGCAACCGCCTTCTTTCCTTGTGCCTTTATTACGTCCATGCATGATTTTGCAAGTACAGTTGTTTCAGCACGGTTAGAATAAACGTTGGTCGAACAGATTACAGCAGGGATTCGGTTGTCAGGATTAAGCAACTCCAAAGCTACCACTGAACCCACATCAACCGGGAATCCATGGTATGATACCGTCCTAGATTCAAGCCCTCTCGCAATGTTTGCCTTATTCCAGGCCTCTGCAAAATCGGTGTCGATTTTCAGGGAATAGTGAATGCTTCCCAAGTCATGGAAGTCAGCATCTACCATAACCCACTCAGGGTTAGGGTCTGCTTGGATTTGGTGTCCAATGACACTCGGCCAAAGTGTGGAATAAATGATAATCAAGTCAGCATCGCTTTCCTCAATCTGCTTCCTAGCATTGTCATATGCATCTCTAATCCTTTGCCATCCCTCGTTTTTTTCCGGACAAAGAACAGGATGTGGGTGTGCAGGCACAATCAGTGATTTGATTACTTCACCAGTCAATTCAAGCACCCCAGTTTCTACATGGCCATTCCATGATTGCATTTCCGGTACCAATAATCGTCCCGTAACCGTGCAAAATTGCAGGTTCTTCAGGAACTCCCATCGCTGCGAGTAACCAGGTTAGAGCTCCACCATCAGTTTCTGCGATTGCCTGTTCGCAGAACTCGGGCATTTCGTTGATAATTTGTTGAGCCTTACCTTCTCGCATCAATTCGATCATTCTCATATCCCAGAGGTGCATTGCATGGCTTGTAATGTGCTCCTTGCTCATATCTTCAGGAGGATTTGTCTCAGTTACGAAATGACGGTGTGAGAGTGAATTGCTTGCAATGAGTAGGCACTTTTTACCGCTGGCCTCGATTGCCTTAGCTGTTGATTTTCCGAGTTCAATCATCATCTCTTGCATAACTTCAACCGAATAGTAAGAGAGGCTACGATTCGATGAAATCGAAACGATTGGTTTGTCCCATTCCGGTCTAACCATATGGCAAGATACAATTGTTCCATAATCGACTCTAAAGTCTGGATTTGTCATCATCTTGACCGACATACCTTCTGATTTAGCTTGGTCATGAATCGCCTGTGCCAGTTCCACGTCGATTTCTAAATCATAATTAAATCTGAATAGGTTCGGGAATACTGGGTCAACACTCTTCGATGAGCACTTCTCGACTCCAATGAAATGAGTGCCAACGTAAGTTTGCCAGTGTGGAGATAGGATTACAATTACATCATAATCGACATCTTTGAGAGATTCTCGCAGCCTTTCATAGCCCCATCTAAGTTGTTCCCACCCACCTTCAGATACCGGTTCGTTCTGCTCCGGATTTTCTGCGTAAACAAGGTGAGGAGGGTGTGGTGCTAGGCAGCCTGCAACAATGCCTCCATTCGCCATGTGACAACCAAGAGGTTCCGCATCTTCTATTCATCGGCTGCCCGTCGGGCTAAACATGGACGAGAAGCCGGACATGAAATTCCGCCACGTCGGATGGCCTGCTGCGTTCGCAATTGGCCTAGTTTTCGCTTCTGTTTTTGCTCTAAATGAGAATAAATTTCCACCGATGATGGTTGCACTTGTTGCTTCAGTACCTTTTGCTCCATTGTTGGCAAAACTAACTAACTCAGGAGATTTCAAAGAACACGCATTTGGTGTTGGAATTGTGTGTATACCCATGGCTGGATTTTGGGCATTTGGACCGAATTATTTCAACATAGCATTCCCATTTTTGATTTGGATCTGGCAATGTGCGTCATGGTCGAAAAGAAACCACCCGCCATTCCGCTATGGAATATGGCATGGCTTTGGCATCGCATCCTGTATCCTTCCAGGTGCTATGCTAGTGGCTGCATTTGGTTAGTATGATTCTTCCTCGTTAGGGAAATCACCAGTTCTTACATCTGAGCAATATTGTTCCACAGCACCTGTAATCTGATTCTCTAAGTCAAGATATCTTCTAAGGAATCTAGGAGAGAAATCTGTAGTGATTCCCAGCATGTCGTGAAGTACCAATACCTGACCGTCACAATCCTGACCAGCACCGATTCCGATGGTGGGAATGGATATTGCCTCACTAACTTGTTTTGCTAGGTGCGCAGGAATTTTTTCTAGGACAATTGCGAAGCAACCTGCATCCTCAAGCAGTTTCGCATCTGAGATTAATTTAGCAGCCTCTTCCTCTTCTTTTGCTCGAACGGTGTATGTCCCAAACTTGTAAATCGATTGGGGTGTTAATCCTAGGTGACCCATAACAGGTATTCCAGCGGTTAGAATTCTCTGAATACTCTCTACGATTTCTGCACCGCCTTCTAATTTAACAGCGTGTCCACTCGATTCTTTCATGATTCTAATCGCACTTTCCAAAGCGATAGCTGAATTTCCTTGGTATGTTCCAAATGGCATATCGACGACAATCAAAGCCCTGTCGACCGCTCTTTCTACACACTGGGCGTGGTAAATCATGTGGTCAAGGCTCATTGGCACAGTGGTATCTCTGCCAGCCATCACGTTTGATGCAGAATCTCCAACAAGGATTACGTCAACCCCACCTCTGTCTACAAGTTTGGCAAGGCTGAAATCATATGCGGTAAGCATTGTGATTTTCTCTCCAGCCCTCTTCATCTCCTGAAGAGTGTGAGTCGTGACTTTCTTGGCATTTGCATGTACTGACATGGGGTTGCCTCCGACTATGCGACAAGTATCTCAGACTTCAATCTTCCATGACACAAATATTGACCGCTTCCGAGAAGAAACCGATGGACCACGCCCCACCTTCTCTACCTACACCGCTGTCTTTGACACCACCGAATGGCACGCGTAAATCTCTGTGCAACCACGTATTGACCCACACCATTCCTGATTCGATTTTTTCCGCCACTTCACGACCTCTGTGCTTTGACCAAACACTTCCTGCTAATCCGTATTGAGTGCAGTTTGCCATTTCAATCGCTTCTTCATCTGTATCGAATTTGTGAACTGTTACAACAGGTCCGAAGATTTCCTCTGTCGCTGTCCTTGAGGTATGAGAAAGTCCTGAGATTACTGTTGCCTCAATCCACGCACCAGCCTTGTCTGGAACTCTGCCTCCAGCTAGAATTTGACCACCTTCTTCTTTTGCTAATTCGATGTATGAAAGGACTTTCGAGCGGTGCTGTTCGCTGATAACCGGCCCTATATTGAATTCCTTGAGATCTTGCAGATACTTTTGGATGAACTCTTCATAGATTGAGGAGTGTACCAGGACTCTTGAACCGCACAAGCAAATTTGTCCGGAATTGAGGAAAGAAGAGCGTAGAACCCCTGGAACTGCAATCTCTAGATCAGCATCATCCAATACAATAGAGGCGTTTTTACCACCCAATTCTAAACTCAATTTCTTGAACATCGGCGCTGCTGTTGCCGCTACAATTTTTCCAGTGCCTGTACCACCTGTGAATGAGATTGCTTTGATCTCAGGATGCTCTACTATTGCTTGACCAACCTCAGGACCATACCCATGAACTATGTTTAGAACACCGTCGGGCAATCCGATTTTGACACACAGCCTTCCAAGGAAATGAGCTGTGAGGGGAGTTATTTCACTCGGTTTTGCAATTATTGTATTTCCCATTAACAATGCAGGAGCAATTTTCCAAGACAGAAGGTATAACGGTAGGTTCCAAGGAGAAATCAGACCAACTACTCCGATTGGTTTTCTTACCACGTAATTTGTAGCATCATCCATTTTGAATTCTTGAGATTCAAGCGAACGACCAAAACCAGCAAAGAATCTGAAGTTGTTAACCGACCTAGATGCATCCACATTTAGTGCTACCTCCATC
>WTIV01000180.1:2197-4828 GCA_011525095.1 Methanobacteriota archaeon | reverse complement strand
ACGCAATTCGTGCCCATCGATGATACACCCCTCAACTTCATGGCCTTCCTGTTGGGCAAACCGGCCGATCTGCGCGAATTTTTCAACTTATACTGGCACTGGCACCGCTCGGGCCATATCACTCGCCTGGTGCGGAATGTGCTTCCCGGTGGTGGCGCGATGGATATTCATTTGTTGGGTCTCGACTTCGGCATGACGCTCAACCGGGATGTCTCTCCGCCTGCAGGTGCAGATGTGTCATTCTGGGCGCGGGATGTCTGTATGCTGCGGCTTCGTTTACAGGGAGCGATCGATGAGTCCTGGCCGGGTCATCATCACGAAATCAACCGCACCAGTTGCAGCTTCCTGCACTACGGCAGTGGCATGAAAACCAGCTTCCAGATTCCGGAAAAGCACCCCGTGTCCAGTATTTCGCTGTTGTTTCGCGAAGAGTATTTACGCGAACGGTTGCATCCTGATTACCAGGGCCTGGTGCAAATCCTGTCGGACAAGGGGCAGGCCCTGGAGCCCGAGGCGCGTATGACCTCGGTGCCGGTCACCAGCGAACTGTTTGACACATCGGGCATTATGTTTGACCTGTCGGAGGACGATCCGATGTACCCCGCCAGAATCGAGGCCTACGCGCACCTGCTGCTGGCCGCAGCCATGAAGAGCCTGCGCGCCGGTGCCGTCACGGGTGTCGAGGGGGTGCGCTTGCGCGAATCGGATATGCGCCAGTTGGCGGCCGTGAAGGCCCGTATCGATGCCGATTTCGCCCAGCCCCTGACCCGCGATGAATTGGCCTCCTGGGCGGGTGTGAATCGCACCAAGCTGAGTGAGGGTTTTCGGGTGATGTTTGGCGCCACCCTCCACGATTACCTGGTGGACTGTCGCATGAATGCGGCGCGCGCGCTCCTTCTGCAGGGCATACCCGTCGCCGATGTGGCAGAGCGCGTGGGGTATCAGGATCGAGGCAGTTTCAGTAAGCTTTTCAAGCGCTTACATGGGGTCTCACCGAGCGACTATCAGCTCTGAGCAGCCCTGAGCCGCTATACACGCGCCGATTGCCCACAAATCCTGTCGTTTGCCCACATAACCCTGCCAGTTTACCACCCCCGAAACTGCACTGCCCGGTATCCTTAATTCCTGTTAAATATAACAACATGGGAGTTTGTCTATGGGTATGCCATCGGCCATGTCCGCCCTGAATGTTTACAATGGTTACACTGAAGTCGTCGCGGACGGGTATCAACGGGACTCGGTCTACGTCGAAATTGACGATGGTTGCCGGGTCGCGGTGGACGTCCTCCAACCCACCCTGGCGGGGGAACCACTCCCCGGTCAGCGACCGACCGTATTGCTGGCGACGGGCTACCGGCGCGCCTTCTACAAAGGCGAGCAGAGTTTCAATGCACCGAAGTACCAGAAGTACATCGAGCATCTGCCGGTGGGCGCACTGGTAACGGCTTACGAGCAACGCCCTATGTGCAAGCAGGTGATCCACTATGGCTACAACGTGGTGTGCATGGATTTTCGCGGCACCGGTGCCTCCTTTGGCACCGATGCCGGCGGCGCCTGGCGCAATGCGGCGGATGTGGCGCAGGTGGTGGACTGGATTGCGGCGCAGACCTGGGCCAGTGATAAGGTGGGCATGATCGGCGGTTCCTGGGAGGGGGTGGTGCAGTTGATGGCCGCGGCCTTTCAGCCGAAACACCTGGCCTGCATCGTCCCGCAGATTCCACCCTCCGGCGCCAATGCGATCTTTGACGGCGGGCTGTTTATTTCAGGTTTTGTCGCCGACTGGTCTGCGATGCGCAAAGGCCAGGACACCCAGGAACAGGCCGCACCGGTGGATGGCCCTGAGGGTCAGGCCTTGTTCGAACAGGCCGTGGCGCAGCGGCAGGCCGTCTACATCGTGCCGGATGCGCAGTCCGAAGCTGCCGACCCCGCGATGCAGACCCGGGATGTCTCCGAACGAACGTTGCGTGAAGGCGCGCCGGATCCCGCATTTCCCGAGTTGGGCCCGCTGCGCGATGCCTTCGATGAATTCGAGCGTATCAGCCGCTCGGGTACCGCTGTCTATATTCAAACCGGCTGGTGGGACATGACCTTTCCGGGGGACTGCATGGACCTCCACAGTGCGCTCACCTGTCCCAAGCGCATACTGATCGGGCCATGGAATCACGGGGTGCTGCCCGACGTTGAGCCCCTGCGCTGGTTTGACTACTGGCTGAAAGGAATCGACAACGGCATCATGGACGAGGCGCCCGTGGTCATCTCCACGTCGGACCCCGACGGCGTGGCAACCTGGAAAGGCGCCCAGGCCTGGCCTTTACCGGAAGTTGCCAACCAGAACTGGCACCTTTCCGCGCAAGCCAGCGGTTGTATCGACAGCGCTTACGATGGTTCCCTTTCGTCTGAGACTGGCTCACAGTCAACACCAGCCGACTACCAGGTCGACTATGACGTGACTATGGGCGACTGTGACCGCATGCGCTTTATGCTGCGCGACGTGGTGATTCGCCACCCGGACCTGGTCGAGCGGGCGCGCAAGTGCATGACCTTTACCGGCCCTGTTATCGAGACCGGCATGGACATCACTGGCAGCCCGACCCTGCACCTGCAGCTGCAAACTAGCGCCAGTTCCGGTGC
>WTIV01000180.1:0-2187 GCA_011525095.1 Methanobacteriota archaeon | reverse complement strand
GCCACCCTGGAGGCGGTGCTGCCCGACGGTGATGTCTTCCATATCACCGAGGGGTGGCTGAACCTGGAACATCGCAAGATAAGCCGCTGCCCCCGGCCGCACGCGGGTAGCGCCTGGCACTCCCAGCGCAGCGAGGATTTGTTGCCCGTGGTACCGGGTGAGTGGATGCAGGTCGGCCTGGAGTTGTACCCGGTCTCGGTGCACGTGCCGGTGGGCAGCCGGCTGCGGCTGACCCTGGCCGGTTGTGATAAGGGGAATCTCCATGTTCCGGAGCTCGAGCCCGTGCCGCAGTGGCAACTGATGACGGGCGGCGACAATGGATCGCTGTTGGAATTACCGGTGGAGCAGGTGAGCGAACGTCCTGCAGGCCGGGTTCTGAAGGCAGCCTTCGCCGGCCAGGACCCCGGCTACGCTTTTGCCCGGGAATGAATAGAAGAGCTACAGGAATAAGAAGAGACTGGTTAAGGCCGTCCTTGTCTTGCTTGTTACAACTGCCGTGGGGGCACTAGCCGAAATGCCGGTATACGACAAAATGACGCTTGAAATCTACGCCCACAGCAGCGTGCTGATGGAGCAGGCGGCCGCTGATATCTGGCCCTTTGTCATCGACCCGAACAGCTGGAAGCAGGGCCTCAAACTCAGGCATGTCGATGGCGAGCAAAACCAGGTGGGCCAGGTTTTTGCGGCGCTGGCTTCACCGGGCGACGCGACGCCTCAACTCTATGTAAAAAATGTAGAGGTGATACCCAACCAGCTGCGCACCATCAAACTGATGTCACCCGCCGATGGCGCCACCGTGGGATACTCATCGTGGGTATTGGAAGAGTCTTACGGGATGACCCGGGTCTCCTATCACGTCTACGTCAGTATGCCGCTGCCCGAGGAGGCTGTTGTGAACATGAGTGCCGAGCAGATTGCCGACATGAAGGCCAGACAACAGGCGGAGAATGCAGCGCGTTATAAAGATGAACTACTGGCGCTTAAAGCGGCGGTGGAGGCGCGCTAAGTCGCTCCGACAGATCATATCGAGGTAGAGGTGCTCACCGAATACGATGCGGTGCACGTTGGCGTGGCCACGATGACCGAGGCGGGACTGATGGTGCCGGCGGTTCGATCCCGCCTAGCTCCACCAAATTTTTTGATAAGTACCCCGACGCCGGCGTGGTTTGCGTCTTACCAGACTCAATTGAAAACCTTGAATTTCTGACCCATAGTGGATCGTAAGTGGCAGCAGTGTTCAGGGACTACTCTTATGTTCAAAGCTCCAATAGGTAGCGATCGCATTAAGCGGTTAATACTGCTTCTTGGCAGCATCGCCGTGTGTGGCGTCTTACTCGCCCAGGAAATGCCTGTCGATCAAGAGATGGAGGAAGAGCGGTCCTTGTTTACATTTTTCGCGGCGCTCTTGTCTAGAGCAGAGGCACCACCCGCTCAATTTGATTGCCCCCAGAACCAATGGTCTTCAGGGACTTATTCGCTAGAGCGAAAAGGCTATAATAGGCGCTTTAGGGTACATGTTCCCAGCGCTTATGACTCGGCACTTCCCAATCCACTTATCGTAGCTTTTCATGGCTGGGGGGGCGACGAAAACGCATTTTTGAACAACGAAACGGTCCGCACCAGCTCTGATCAAAGTGGCTTCATCATCGTCTCTCCCGTGGGACTCGGACCGGAGGAACCAGGCTTTAACTATTCTTCGTGGGCGTTTAGTGGATCTACCACAGGTCTCGATGGTGATGGGATCAATCCTCTGGTAGCAGCCGATAGTGACGCGATATGTAATGACGCCGCGACCACCAATTACACCTATCCCTCATGCACTGGAATAGCTGAGAACGGTTGTTCGTGGACGCATTGCCTCGACAACGACATCGAGTTTGCGATCGATCTTGTTGAGGAGGCGAGCCAAAATTTGTGTATCGATCAGAGCAAGGTCTTTGCTGTGGGCGGATCAAATGGCGGCATGTTCACGTGGGATCTGGTGCGAGACACCGATGGTGCAGATGTTTTCGCTGCGACGGCATCCATCATTGGGTTACCTCATCGGGGCTATCTAGAACCACCCGCAGGTGAAAGTGGTAAGCCTGCACTGCTGATTACTGGCACCAATGACCGAACGGTCCCACCTGGCGCTTGGGGTGACGAACGCTTCACCACAACAACAGACGGCGACACTTATTACTATTC
>WTIV01000241.1:2095-4877 GCA_011525095.1 Methanobacteriota archaeon | reverse complement strand
GATGTATCTCTTGCAGATTTCAGAAATGTGCTCAACCGTCGAAGCAAGCATGAGAGGAATTCCGTTAATGGCAACTAGGCCAACGCCTAGACGCAAATCGATGTCCTTGTACCAAGTTCTTTGGCCACGAATTACGAATGCACCTTTGCCGACATATTCTCCGGTTTCTGCAGATTTTGATACCTGGCCTGGCTTAACCCAGTACACGGTTCCGTGAGCCCCGCCACCATTCCATGCTCTGCTCCAAGCGAGAGCCATTGTGGCAGCAAGTTCAGTGGTTTCATCATCGAGGTCTGCCTCGATTTTGTCAACCAGTCTGAATGCAGGCATATCTTCTCCAATGTGTGCTGGAGGCTGAGTATCGACAATGAATCCCTGATTGTTTCTCAATGAGCAAGAAGGTGCTCCGTGCATGTCTGCGTGGAGATATCGGTCTCCAAGGGATAGGTGTTTTTTGACGATAGAATCGTTGCCTTTGGCATCCCTTCCTCCAACCATCAAGTGACCGGAAGGAAGCATGGTCCATTTGTGGTTTTCAAACCACAAGCGTTTGGCTCTTCGAACCTTCGCAACTTGGCCGCTAGCCTCTCTTTTAGCTTGTTTTTTCTTAGCCCTTTCGAGCTCTAATTTCGTGTCTTCAAGGGCTTGAATAGCACCCGCAGATTTGTCTTTCTGCTTGCGCCCAGCCTGGAAATATCTCTGTGCATTTTGGTGAACTGTTTCATCGAGGTAGAGAGTAGCCTGCTTTCCCGGTTTGCCTTCACCATCAGGCAGGAATGCGATGAAACTCCTTTGTGCAGCATCGACGGATTGTATCCATTCAATATCCTTGACTGCACTCTTTACTCCATCCCAGGACATCGAATTGACTGCACTGTTTACCTGGTCTAGCAATTGTTCAACATGGGTCCAATTATTCTGAATCAAGTGGCCAATCTCTTGCTGCTTCTCGACCTTTGCTCCAAATCCTTCCAAAGCTCTTTCTTGTTGAGCTAGACGCCTCTCCAACCTCTCCACATCTGTAGAATGGCCACGGCCCGGTGCAGCAACATCCAGCGCTTCCGCCTCCCTTCTTGCTAGTGCGTGAGCATCGTGTGGTCCTAGCCATTCATCTACTGCTTCACACATCGTGTCGTACTCTTTGTACTCCGTATCTTTGAGAGTCGTCAACACCATCGGCCAAGCTTGTTCATAGCCATCTTTACCGCTGAATAGGTATCCTTTCCATTCACCGTGAAGCATTGTCTGTAATGATTCCCAAACCTCATTGAGGTTTGTATCTTCGATTGCAGTATCTGCATCATTACCGGTTTCAGCACAAATTGCACCAGATATTCCGCCTCCAAGATTTAGAACACCACCCAGTGTTCTTCCTAGATTTTTATCACTGGATTTCATCAATTCGCTAAATGATTCAAAATCTAGTTCATAGGGATCTCTTGCAGCAGGAGGTGGTGCATAGGTCACTCCTTTCTTCAGAGTTCTATCAGCATAAGTTGCGTGAGTAAGAGGTTGAATAATGAGATCTTCACCATCGGTTAGGATGATATTTCCATCTCTGAATACCTCGACATAGAGATGGAATGTTCCGTGCGAGTTCTCGAATATGAACTTCAGAACCCTGTCAAAGCCAACCTGTTCAACGCCTTTTAGACGGGCGTTGGTGAGCACCTTTCTCAAAACCATAGCAAAAGGTGCTGGGTATTGTGGCATAGGCCTGTCCCTTTGACTGGTGTAAACCCGCTTTCCGCGAACCAAAACAAGGTCAGTATTTCCACCAGATTTTGCTCTCAGTCGAAGAACAACTTGCTCATAGTGTGGCTGGTAGCACTTCTTACAGTGAGAGCCGACCATTTGGGATAACTCACGTGCAATCGCACGTAAATCTAGGCCGCTCATCACCGTCTTCATGCCCGCACCCAGCCATCGTCAACCCTCTTTACATTTCCATCCTTCTCATGGGATAGTAGGTGTGACAATGTCTGGTCGACAGCCAATCCTGGGTGTGCATCGGGAGTGTCTTGGTAGGATACTATTGCGATTGCTTCCAAGTTAGAATTCCCATCTTCAACCGCTGCTAGGACCTTATCGTGACGGATTGAACGATGACGAATATAGTGCTCAAGGGTCCTACTTGGAAGCGGAATAACCGGGCCATGTGAAGGGAAAATGAGGTGCGGGTCTAGGTCTAGAAGTCTCTCTAACTGTGAGATGTATGTGATCATGTCACCTTCGCCTGGAGGTATCAGAATCGTTCCAATTCCAGCCACCATATCACCTGCAATTAATCCTGAATTAGAAATTAAACAGAGATGCTCAGGGTGATGGCCCGGAGTATGGATAACGGTCCATTCTTGATTGCCTAATTGCAGAACTTCTCCGTCTTTGAGTACCCTATCTGCTGTTGGTGATGCAGACCAAACAGGAACGTCGAAAGCCTCCTTGAGCAATCCATCATCGGCTAAGTGGTCACTATGTCCATGCGTGTAGAATACGGCGACTAACTCTCCTTTGTGCCTTTCAACGGCTTCAGCGACAGCCTCCATTCCTTCTCTGTGGCGGAACGCAGGGTCAACAACGATGAATTCTCCTTCAGGGTCTCCTACAAGGTAGCAATTTGTGTGGTCAGCAGGAGGTAATGTTGCGGTTCTAATCGGTACGACTTCAACTCCATGAGCGAATAAAATCGAGCGACGCCCCGGCATTCTTGTTTCTAAATCAATAGCTACTTTTTCCATGTCTTGACCCATCAGTCCAAGGCATCTCTCGACCTCCATCAGCA
>WTIV01000241.1:0-1995 GCA_011525095.1 Methanobacteriota archaeon | reverse complement strand
ACTTTTTCCATGTCTTGACCCATCAGTCCAAGGCATCTCTCGACCTCCATCAGCAGCGTAACTACTGGTGGTGCGATTTTGATGACATTGTTCTGCCAAGCACCGATCCAGTCGTTTGGACTCATCCATCTAGCATCATCGAATTCGGTTTGCCCGACCAAAGAGAAATCGTCGTGGCCATCTGCGTGTATGTGCAGGAATGTATTTTCAAATCTGACTGGGCCAAATGGTGGAGTGGTCCTCATTGAGATAATTCTCATTCCAGAGGTGTCACAAGGTATGTCTCCATCGAGCGCCAGTGGAAACCAGTTGGCTTTGTCATCTACAACCATTCCTCTGAAATCATCCTCTACTGAAACTAGCTTACCGTCTTGCGGAGCAAGCCCCAACTCCTCTACTACCTCTCTGAGGATTGCACAATGTTGTACAGAAATTCCTAGAGATTCACTTGCAGCGGTATCGACTCTGGATACTCCTCCTCCAGGAAACGCCCAATATCCCGGGAAAGAGGGCATGGATTCGCTACGATTACCCAGTAGAACCTCGACTCCGCTCTCTCCTTGTCGGGTTATCATTAGAGTCGCTGTTGGGCGAGGTGGCCTTCGCTCGATATTGGGCATACTCAGACCACTTGGAACCTCGCTCATGGGTGGCGCCAACACACAAATGGTTTCAAGACATAACATGGTTTGGCCATAGCATGGTCACAATTGAGGAGGATCTCGAGATGCTGGCCAAGGCCATGGAGATGGGCATCGACCCGTTTCCTCCTCCCAAACCAAAACGACCTTGGGCAAGATATGCTATTGCCTCATTTCTGAGCATCATGATGATTAGTTGGGTTTCTAAATTCCTGATGAGATTCACATAAGCATTGATATGGTCATGCGAGGTCACGCAAATGTGCGCCTACGCAGTTTCTTGCTGGTGATTCTTCTCATCCTTCCGGGATGTTTGCAAGAATCGAGTGACGAGGTCAGCACAGGCGATGATTCTGAAGTCAGCATAGAGGTGTGGTACACCTTCGCTGCTGAGACAATAGAGGAGGAAGTTTTCCTCGAATCGGTTGAATCTTTCATGGAAGAAACTGGAGTTCAAGTCAAAGCTACAAGGGTGTCATATGGAGACGCAGACCAACTTTTCATGACTGCTGCACAGGGTGGTGAAGCACCTGATTTGATTCGCATTTCATCAGATTCATTAGGTAAATTTGGAGAGGTGAGAGTAGATGGAGCACCTCTTTTCGAAGACTTGCGCCCGCACTTGACTCCTGCTCAAAGACAGGCATTTGACCCAGTTTCTCTCGAATCAATGCGTTACGGAGAATCTCTGTATGCGGTTCCTGCTAGTTTCGATTGTCTATCTCTGATCTACAATAAGGCACTATTCGATGGTATGGAAGAGCCCAACGAAGATTGGACTCTTGATGATTTGGTGGCTGCTGGTGAAATGGTAGGGCTTGAATTCCCTGTCAAGAACGCCTACTGGTGGTTCCCATTCCTAGGCGGATATGGTGGAGAATTATTCGATGAAAACGGTACGCCTACGCTTGATGAGGGTGGAGCAGCAGCATCTCTAGAGTGGATGATGGACCTAGAATTAGAGTACGGAATTGTCCCAGAAGGAACTCAGAAAATTAGTATGGAAAACTCGTTTGAAGCATGGGATACTGGAATGGTAATCGATGGACCGTGGAATTGGGCAAGGTATGGAAAAGGGATTGACAATCTTGGACAGACCCTTCTTCCAAAGGTCAGTGAGAATGGAGACTACCTTTCTCCTCTTGTGACATACAAGGGTTGGGCTGTATCTAAACAGAGCCCACAAAAGGTCGCTGCAACCGATTTAGCACTCTATCTATCCAGTGATGAAGTTCAGAAAGAGTTCGCTCTTCAGACTTACGCAATACCTACTTCTTAGAATTTGAACCAAGATGCTGAGATACTTGGAGACCCTGTTATTACCGGATTTATCGAGCAAGCACAACTTGGAACT
>WTIV01000071.1:2104-4907 GCA_011525095.1 Methanobacteriota archaeon | reverse complement strand
CTATCATTGAAGAAGGATATTCTTGACGAGATAGCAAAGAGATTCAACGCAATTGGAGAAGATGGAAAGGGTTTCAACGCCTTGGAATTATTGCTGAATAAAGACACGATTCCTCCCATGTTCTGCCTTCCACTAGAAAGACCATCTTCAAAATTGGAACTTTACAATGTTGAGAAAGATAATCCGAAACAGGGTGGCTATCTCAACACGAGAATGCAAGTTAGATTCCCTGTGATTTCAAACAATTTTGTTGAAGACGAATTTAATATCGTTAGAATAGAACCATCGAAGATGGCGATAGATTCTCTAAATGCATTGCAACATACTGAGTGGGCTGTTAACGAGCACATTATTCCAACTGTAAAACAAGTAATGCAAATCTTCGTCAAAGAACGTATCCAAGACCTGTTTGTATTAGAAAAGAAGGATGACAAGTACTTTTTGAATATGAAATCATTCCCCGTTCTAACCCTTGGACAGATCAGACATTGGAATTCTTCATTCGAATTCATGGACAAGCTAGAAGACAATTTTGACCAGGATAACAGGAGCTTCTTCCACGCTTGGAACTTAGATTGGAGAGGAAGAATGTATACATGCTCCACAATACTTGACCCGCAAAACGATGACTTCTCCAGAGGTCTGCTACGATTTGCAAAATCCAAAAAGCTCGATAAGGAAGGGTGGGAGTCTTTGCAAAGATATACTGCAGGGTTGATGAGAGGTAGGGACCTTGATACTACCTTATTCGATACAGATGATGTAGAAGAGTGGGAAAAGATACAATCGCTCTTGAAAACAAAAACATTCGATTCGCAATTGCTAGTCGCTTCGAGTGAACTATTCATCAAGGTCTTGAAGACGATTAGTGATGACCCAATCCGAACAATGAAAATTTGGGCAGAAGATGACGTATTCAAAGCAAAGTCTGAAGGATTCCAAAGACTGTCTGCTATTCATGCATTCGTGGATGCCTTCGAAAAAGGAGGAGTAGGGGCAGACTTCGATCTGCCGATTAATCAAGATGCTTCTTCAAGTGTATACCAATTTGCTTCGCTGCTAGTAAGCGACAAAGAAATGGCAAAATTGGTTAACGTAATCCAGGATGGTGACGGTCCAAGAGATCTCTACACAGAGATAGTAAATGACCTTGAATCTGCATGGATTACAGAAGCTCCATTCCAAAACCTAGGATTGGAAGATTCCACAATTGAAAAAGTAAAGAAAGCGATTCTAAATCGTAGTATAGCAAAGAAGCCTGTCATGACGATAAGCTATGGTGCAACTAGAAGAAATATGATCAAAAGTTTACTGACCCACAATGGTCAAAACTCCGGCCTATTGGGAGGTTGGATTCCTATGTGGGATGATCTAGAAAGAAAATTCACAGAAATAGTCAACGATGATGAAATAAACGTCGAAGATAAGTCATCTAGAGAGTGGAAATGGCGTATGATCGCCCATCCGTCCTGTATCTTGAATGAGGCTTTGGATGGCGTTGATGAAAAGTATCACGAAGCAATTGCTGAAGAAATCATAACTGCATTATTGCAATGTGTTAGGAATAAATTGCCTGGGTTTGGTATGATGATGGATTCCCTCAAGGAAATCATCAGAGCCACAGAAGATGATTGTGTTTCATGGGTACTTCCTGATGACACAACGATTAGAAATGTCAAACTCAAAAATGCGGAAACAAAGCCAATCAAAGCCCCTGTGGGATTAACTAGCAGCTACGCAGCATTGAGATCGATTATTCAAAATGAGAGTAATGTTGAGGCAATTAGGGCTTCACCTGATTACATGCTACAACCAATCGATTGGAACAATTTACCTGATTTGGATTCAGACTTGATTGCAAAGCTTGAGGAATCCGAAACAAAACGATATACCAATTTGAAAAGGAACCGGAAAGACATGAAATTAACAGGAAAGGATCTGTTTGTGTACAGAAAAAGGTCTTCAATTAAACCTAATTCTGAATTGTCGACCAAGGAGCTTAACAAACACGTATACAAATTATGGAAAGGCCTTGAGAAAGATGAGAAAATTGCTTATCAAAAGATGGTTGATTCCTTGAGAGAGATTTTGACTGGGGATTCTGTGCACGATTGGGACATAAATTGGGCGCTCTTCAGAGAAATCAATGGATTAGGGAAATCTAACAACCCGATTCCATACAAGTGGGTTGGCACAAAACTGCATCCAGCAATCAAGATGATTATCAACAAATTTGTTGGTAAGGCTCCATCTACTTTCTCAAGGAGAATATTGAGCGGCGAAAGAAATAATCGTGGAGAGTCTTCTGGAATATCTCCTAACTTCGTCCATTCCCACGATGCTTGTTTAATGAGATTGGTTGTCTCTGAACTATGGAGAAATGGTATCACAGATATTTGGTCTGTGCACGACTCTTTCGGTTGTCATCCAAACAACATCATGAAGATAAGAGAACTTGTAACGCAATACATGAAAGAAGTTTACGAGCATGGAACTCTAGATGGACTAATCAGAAAGCATTTACAAGATGATATGTTGGAAAAGTACAGAATACAATATGAGTTCGAGTCAGAAGATATTGATGGGGAGTATATGATTTCTTGAGGTGGTATGATGATAGAAGCAATAAGAATTCAAATTTACAACGAACTCAATAGAAGAATAGTTAACCAAGGAGTCGACGAATTAGCAAGGGACTTCCTAACAAAAAACCTCTTCCGAACTGATGCATATGGATCTTTGAATCTTATCCCAATTATGGGTTATGTTGTTTTGGATGTTCCTACCTCAAAGAAGCCAAATA
>WTIV01000071.1:0-2094 GCA_011525095.1 Methanobacteriota archaeon | reverse complement strand
AGGACCAGAAAGGGAAAAAAACTCTCTGAAGATACAACGAAAAATATTGACATTTTGACGAATGAAAACATAAAACGCGTAACTGATAAAATCAATGAATTTACATCAAAATTCGACAACACAAACTCACTCACTTATGAACAATATTCAAACATAGAAGAAGCACAAGAAGACTTTGTAAAACGTTTGAACACAAACAGAATACACAAAGCAAAAACCTTGCATCGGTTAATGTCCGACAAGAGTGGTTCTGGTGAATATTTCATTTTGAGTAAAGATCAATGGGAACAAGAAACAAGAGTCAGAGGAAAGAAGGCTCCCGCTTACCCAAAAATACCTAAAACTCTGAAAGAGGTACGCAACCTTCCGTATGATGATGCTGGCTTCTTGATGCACATGTATGACTATCTTTTCAATCAAGAAGAAACGACGATCGCTGAAGCCCTTGCAATTGGCCATGGACAGATTTACCCTAATTATGAGGGAGCCGAGGCAAAAAGAACATCTTTGGATGGTAGTGATGTTATTTCGATAACACAAGATTCAGACTTCAAAGAAACAATATTTTCCATGGCAAAGAAGGGGTTCAACATGCAACCAATTGTAGATGATAACAAGAGGTGTATCGGAGCGATCCGTTTACAGGATGTATTACGATATATCTCTGATAATGGAGGCGATTCACTACCTGAAACCTTCGAACTAAAAACATTGGAGGGTTGCAAATTGCTGCATCCAGTTCCCCCTATGCTGGACTGGAAAGCACCGGTTTCACAAGCCGAACACATTCTAAAATCTGGTATTGATGGTATACTCATTAGATTCGATCCCAAAACCGGTCAAAATTGTCCAAAAATTGTTTCTGAAACACTTAGCGAAGGTTTACACATAATTACAGCACATGATTTAGCTGCATACCACCTAACAAAAAGATGATTTCATCTTAACAACTCATCCGAATAAAATGAGTTATGTTCAGCTATCGAGTTAACGACATCAGTAACTTCTTGAAGTTCGGAACCAGAAATCATTTTGAGATATTTCTTGATAGTGATAATGTCTGCTACAGGGTCTTGTTCAAGGTATGGATGTCCTTCTGTTTTGAGGTGAGACTCCAACATTCGTAGAGCGAATATTCCGTCCTTAACCAATTCATCATCATTGGAAATTTGAGTCTTTAGTCGATAACTCAATTGCAGCCTATTTCCTCTCATCCTAGCCTCTGCATGAGGAGATAATACCTCAGGCTCAAATTCGGATTTTTGATTGAAGGGTAGAATCTGATTCATTATATCAATCAAGTTACTAATTTCGTCAGGGTCTGCCTTGTCTAACATATTCTTTCTAGTTCCAATACCAAGCATGTTGATGCAACACACGAGTAAATCCCGTCTCTCGTATGAACCCTCATCAAGCGGCTTTTTCTGGTTGAGTTCTCTTACCACATCCCTGAATAAGTTTAGTGCTTCGTCGTATTTCTTGTTATCTTGAGCAACCCTTCCAAAGATTATTTTGTAGTGCTCATCTCTTCTGGTTTGGTTAGCAGTGATTGCCCTCAAGTCATCGTCAAATTTCCACTGCTTTGGAAATTTGTTTACTATTTCATCGGAAATTACAGAGCCTACAAAAGACTCTCCGTTTAATTTTAGAAACACTTCCTGCTGTTTTAATTTCATTTGGATAGTCTCTAAATTACCCTTGATTCGTGATAGTACATCTCGAGGTGTTCCAATGGTTGAAATCATCAGATAAATTACTGGTTCTTGAACTCCGTTCCAATAACCTTGACCTTTGAAGAACGTCCCTCCCTTGTTTGAACTCAGAATTTCCAACACAACACCTGGAGCTCTACTAAAATGCCCTTCTGGTTTTCTCATCGGTATACTAATCTCAATAGTGAATGGTATTTCTTCATCAAAGCATTCGGAATAATCCTCATCTCCCGTTTCGGGTATTTTTGCCTGAAGAAATTTGAGATATGAGTCCATACTTGTCATACCCCTTTTGGGTGTGATGTCAAACCAAGATATGGCCCCACGGGTAACTTGCCACTTGACATCACGGTGGGAAAAATGCAAGCACACAGATATGTGC
>WTIV01000138.1:4162-19884 GCA_011525095.1 Methanobacteriota archaeon | reverse complement strand
GATCTTGCGACCGTTGCGAGCACGGCGTAGGTCATCTCCTAGGCCTAGAGCCTCGAAGATTGCGTTGACTTTGCGAGTTCCGCCGTTTAGGTTGAATGCTTCAATGTCAATCTTCTCTCCGTTTTCGGAGTAGTCACCTAGTACTATAGGTAGTGAAGAGATTTCTTCAGCAAAGCGGTGTCCACGACCGGAAACCATCTCGATGTTGGTTGTTGCTGCTAGAGCAGAGTTGCGAGCAAGTCTGCGCTCATTGCGGTTCAACTTGCGAGACCAGTCTTTCTCGACCTTTGGTCCGTGAGCTCTGCGTCCACCTAGTGTGTGTGGGTTTTGTGCACCACGGCGTTGTCCAGTTCTTCTCATAATTCTGGATACACCACGACCCTTACCCCACCATTCTACGGAGTGCTTCATACCGCTCATTGGCTTGCGCTTTCCAACGTGTGGGTTGGAACCGTATGCCTGGCGTCTGTTTGCACGAGCGCTAGCAACGGCAAGTTTGACTAGATCGGTTCTAATTTCTGCACTGAATGAATCTGGAAGAGAGACCTTCTTACCCAATTCTACACCGATTTCGTAGACTTCCTGTAGACGTCCAGCGTCTAGTTCGTCTTGCTCGATGTTGTTGATGATGTTGTGTACTGCTACCTTCATCTTCAGACCCCCTGCTTACTAGATGTACTAACGTAGGTAATTTCGTAAGGGTGCTCAACCTTGTCAGAGCCACGTGTTGCATCACGGAATCTGACTAGGCGCTTTGCAGGACCTGGTAGGCTTCCCTTTACTAGTACGTAATCTGAGTTGACTTCTCCATAGTGTAGGAAGCCACCAGATGGTGTGATTGCCTTATCTTCAGCTGAAGCGATTGACAGAATTCTCTTGTTGTATTCTGTACGCTGGTGGTATCCAGTTTGACCACCTTGTCTGATAGTCTTACGGACATATCCAGTACCGAAGTCACCCATGTTACCGTGCTGACGGCGCTTCTTGGAGTTCTTGTGAGACTGAAGTTTACCACCGAATCTTCGGATAACACCTTGCCATCCATATCCCTTAGTAACACCAATTGCATCGACGAAGACACCTTCGTTGAATACGTCATTGATTGAAATCTCTTGTCCCATGTTTTCCTTTGCCCACTCTAACTTAGCAGCTGAATCGCCACCGACTAGTCCTAATTCCATGACTTCAGGAGTCTTGGAAGGTGTTCCTGTGATTGAGTGCGGTTGTGTTGCTGCAATGATTCTAACTTCAACTAAGTCAGCATCTCCAAGAGCATTTAGGTGCTTGTCGGAGTCATGAACCTTCATTGCATTGTTGTGCATTCTGCGGAATAGTTGCGGGAATGCTTCTGAAATTTGTTCTGCATTTACCCAAGCTTCACCTGCGGCTTGCTTGCCGTATGGTGTCATCTTGTACCCACGGACACCAAGGACTCTCATCTTTGGTACTTCAACGACGGTAACAGGAACTCTAATTTCCTGCCCAGCACTGGTGGATCTTGGGTTTAGATCACGGGCCATGACATGGGTCATACCTGCTTTCCAGCCGGCGAATCCCTGTACACGCACCTCGCTCGCATCGGTTTCTGGCCACGACTTGACGTGTCCGAAATGGCGTGCGGACCGCTTGCGCGGGCTAAACGCCATACTACCACGTCTTGGGTGACTTCTCTTTGCCATATTTTCGGCCTCCTATGTTTCAATACTCTGCATTGGCCCCCCGATAAAGGGGCATACAGAGGCTGTCAAGGCTAGGGAGTTGCCGTGACACCGGCTTCCAGTCCACGATTGGGACCGGGAGTTATGGGGTGCTGTGCATTGCCCACAGTGTCTGGCCACTCGCCTTTCGAGCAGTCTGCCGACTTACCTCCCATATATGAGTGGTTCGGTTATGAACGGTGTATAGGCCGCCTAGGCTCCTATGGCAATTGACGGTCTTCAAGACTTTTGGTTTGTGAGTGAAAGTTAGAGTGTGTCTGATGCAAATCCTCTTGACCCCCCGCCTCACAATTCACCGACATGAAGCCCGTCTTATCACACCCTCGTCTTCGAGAAGGTGTTGAGGCAAGGGCCTACCAGTTGCTAGCTGCAAAACAAGCGATATCTGGTTCAACATTACTCGTGATGCCAACCGGGTTAGGGAAAACCGCAGTTCAGTGGATGGCTATGGCTAGTTTTCTTGAAGGGAAAGGTAAGATCGTTTTAGTTGCCCCAACCACTGGATTGGTTGCTCAACAGGCTAGAATGGCAAAGGAATTCATAGAAATCGATGAAGAAAAAATTGTCACCCTTACAGGAAGCGACAGACCTGTCAAAAGAGAAAAGATTTGGAAAGATGCGAAGATCGTAATGGCAACCCCTCATGTGATTCGTAATGATGCTAGAAATGGAAGGATTTTGTTGTCCGACATCGATTTGCTCATTGTAGACGAGGCACACCATGCCACTGGTTCTGACTCAATGGCACAACTAGGAGATTTATACCTAGAGGCATCGTCTAATGCAATGATATTGGCAGCTACCGCTTCTCCTGGAGTAAAGGCTGGCAAAGTTCTAGAAATAATTCAGCGTTTAGGGATTGAAAGGTTACACGTAACGAAGAGGGAGGACGATTTAGTTCAGCCATACATTACCGCTATGGATGTCACAAAGCACCATCTGAACCTACCCAGCGAATTAACTGAGATAATGCGCCCATTGCGAATACTAGAGGCTGAAGAATCTGAATTTTTGATTCGTTCTGGATTCTTGATCCGATCTGGAAGAATAACAACTGCTGCTATTGAAGAGGCCCATCGTAGGGCAAGTGCAGCGATAGGAAGAGGAGATGCAAGAGGATATGATGCCGCAAAGAGAATTGGGGACATGAGAAGATTGCACAGGCTTCTAGATTTACTCGAAACTCAGGGTCTGAGGTGCGCAATAAATTACCTAGAGAGAGCGAGGAACGATAGAGACCGCAAAACCAAGCGATTCCTTTCCCTTGCCCCTGTTGCAGATTTATATCTTAATCACAAAAATAGCAAAGAGTTGCACCCAAAACCTTCGCTTGTCACTCAATTAGTAAATGATGGACTAAAGGATGATGGGAAGGTAATCGTATTTACAGAATACAGAGATACTGTTGACAATGTTATTAAAATTCTTGAAACAAATGATTCGATTAGAGCTGGAAGATTCGTTGGCCAGGCAAGCAAAGGTAGCCAAATTGGAATGAAACAAAAGGAGCAAATTGAACAATTAGAACGCTTTAGAAATGGTGAACTAAATGTCTTGGTCGCTACGAGTGTCGGAGAAGAAGGACTGGACGTTCCCGCTGCAGACAGTGTAATCCTCTACGAGCCGGTACCCAGTGCAATTAGGGCAATCCAAAGGCGCGGAAGAACAGCAAGACAGAGAGATGGAGACGTTCATATCCTCATAGCAAAAGGGACCCGTGACGAGTATGTTCAACAAGCGGCGATGAAGCGTGAGCAATCGATGTATAGAACATTAGAGTCTTTACAAAAGCAATCGAGATTGCCAAAAAGAGCGGCTCCTAAATCAGACATTTTGAAAGAATTCAAAGTCGATGGAGAGAGTGTGGATTCATTCATCACTTCAGAGGAAAAGAGGCTGTTCAGACAGAAGGAAATTATTTCAAAACCCGCAGAGACTCCCAAAAAGGATAAGCAAGAGAAAGTTACTTTGCTAAATAGGCCTAGAAATCAAAAGTCCCTAGCAGATTTCTCCGCTAACCAGAAACCCCCTGAACAAAACTGGTGGAAGCCTGTATTAGATGGCACAATCACTTCCTCAAGAGAAGTCGAAGCAAATGCATCTGAGGCTGCAAAAGCCGAAGCTTTAGCCCACAGCCTAGAAAACGAAAATCACAGCACTATCACGGTTGACCACAGAGAAGGCAACTCCACTCTTCCTGCAATGCTGAAATTGAGAGGTCATGAAATCAAAATCGAATCATTACCAGTAGGAGACATCAGAATATCTGACCGAGTTCTAATCGAACGCAAAACAGCAAGAGACCTAGTGGACTCAATAATTGATGGACGTCTGGTAAATCAAGCAAGGAAATTGAGAGATGCTGCGCAAAAGCCGCTTTTAGTCGTGGAATCGTTAGAAACTGAGAGACTCCATCCAAATGCAGTACATGGAGCCATGGCTTGGATAACACTAGACCTAGGCCTACCTGTACTAATGACAGGCTCACCTGAGCAAACAGCAAGATTTGTTTCGGTTGCTGCTAAAAGGGAGGCAAGAATTCTAGATCTATTGATTGCGAGTTCAAGAAGAAGTCACGTCGAGCCAGAAAAATCAGCGATAAAGGCTGCCTCTGAGGAGATATTGGCAATAATTAGCGGTGAGGAAAACGAAGGAGAACTCTCTAGAAAATGGGACCAGGAGGTCGTCAGTAAACGGGTAAATATTCTTGCTGAATTACCAGGAATTGGACCCGTTACCGCAGCGAAAATTATGGATGCAGCGGGTGACATAATGGGACTTTGTCACCTAAGTGAGCGTGAACTAACTTCCATAAATGGAGTTTCATCAATACAAGCAAAAGACTTGTACAGATTTTTGCACGGTTAATCAAGAACCGATAATCATTGCACGAGTTTTCAATTGTGCAAATCTGTCTGGGAAATGGCCCAGAGCAAATGCGATTATCTCAGTTAGATTGACAGCAGGGATGTTTGTGTCCATATTTGCAACCCTTCCTGCTTTACCTTGGTAGGAGTCAAGGTTGGCATGCGACAATGTGCAAGCGCTGACGATTACTTGTGCCCCAGCTTTCTTTGCGTCATTCAATACTCTTGCAGTCATCTTCATGACGGAGTCACCTAGAGATAGCAAGGAAGGATTTCCTACACTGGAAGTCTTTGATTTGTATTCTACTGGACGACCGCCTAGTGCTTTGATCAACTGTTCCATGTAAGTTGGATTCCATGGGTCGTCTCCACCGCATGCTCCCTTTTTCTGCATGTGTGGACCATAGTAACATGCTACATCCATGTTCAATGGATTAATCACAGCATCCTCGACTTTATCCAATCCAATTTCATCAACCAAAACGTGTAGCAAGTGGTTGGCAGTAATTTCATCAGCACTAGCAGTCATACCAGATGTCTTGGAAAGAACAGTGTTAGCGTTTGCTAGTGCAATGGGGTCGTTACGGAATGTTTCGAGAGCATCGTGGAGAATACCTTGCGCAGATGCGCAGGCAGTAATGATGGGATGCCCATTTTTCTCTGCGAGTGCGATATTTCTTGCATTTAGTGCTAGTTGTAGTTCCTTATTTCCTTGTTTTATGATGTTGCCACCATCGCTGTTGTATCCAACAATTTCTACTAGTTTAATTCCTAGAGTTTTGCATAGTGGTTGGATTGTGTCTTCAACTTCATATGAAGATTGACGAGCGACGTTTCCGGGATAATAAGAATACTTTACCACAAAATCACCTCAGAACCTTGAATCCAATTCATTGAAGATTGCAACTACCTCGTGGTGATTTGCAACCTTCCCGTTGAACATGTTTGGAATCTTACCAATTCCAGCAGGAGGTACGAGCATACCTTGGAAGCCACGCATGATTGGCCCACCGTTTCTAGTGAAGCCAAGCATCATTCGCAATGAAACACCGTTCATGATGTTTGAACCAAGACCTAGTGGCCCTAGAACTGAGCGATATAGTGTTGTTTCGTTGACGTTTCCTGACATCTTCACAGAACGTGAATAGTTCTTGACAAGTCTTCCACTTCTTCCTGTGAACTTGTACTCTGCGAGTAAACGTGCTCTTGCTTCATATAGTGCATCAGCAGCTTGTGCTCCATCGATTCCGTGTCTTTGAATTGAGGAAATGTCTGCTTCATCCCAAACACCACCCTTGCGCTGCATCAACTCAAACATCTTCTTCACGTGCTTTGCACCTGAGCGTGGATCTTGGGTTCTGACCCATCTCTGTAGAGCGATTCCAGGTCCAGCGTATTCGTCATCTACATCATAAGTATCTGACATTGAATTGACTAATTGTAGTGAGCCGACGTCTGCAAGTGTGTGTAACATTGTAGCATCAGCAGAGGTCATTACACCCATTGCTGCTCCCGAGATTAACTTCTCACCTTGACGTGGATCTGCTTCTAGCCATGGCTTGGAATTAGCACGCTCAGAATCGTATCTGTCATAGGACACCATCAGGTCTTTGATGACGTCGTATCCTGGAATTGGCTCTAAGGAAAGAGTATCTCCATCTGTTACCAAGTCACAAATCCTAGTAGTATCCGCTGGCAGAATTCTACCATTTGCCTTGACGCCTGTTAGCGGGTCTTGACCTGCAATCGAGCCGCTTCTGAAGGTAAGTGAACCATCAACTTCTCTCTTGACTGCTACAAGTGCATCTTCAATTGAGGCGTGGCCAGGCAGGGCAACTGCTACCGTGTCGTAGCCCGATTCTGCGAGAGCAGGATTGTATCTGAAGATACGCATTGTAATTGAGATTATATCTTGCTCAACCTTTCCAGGTGTGAAGTCTCCAACATCTGCTTCTTCTTCATCTCCTGCACCGTAAGCAATCATTGCTTCGAGCAGGTCTTCATGGAACGTACCTGAAGAGTCGACACATGCAATCTTGGACAGTGCTAGAGGAGCCCATTCAAGCCAAGGCGGTTCGTAATCTACATCGCACAACTTGATTTCTTCAATGCAAGTTGCTCCTAAGGCCTTGAATTTTTCATCCCAGTCCAAGCCAGCCTTACAGAATTCATCGTATGATGTGTCTCCGATTGCACAAACTGAAAAGTGTGTGTTAGAAAGTGGTGGATTACTTGCTACTGTAGCATTCCACAGAGCGTCAGCATTGTCAGGCATTTCTCCTTCTCCCCATGTAGAAGTGATGATTAGCACTCTTTTGTGCGCTGAGAAATCAGCAGGATTGTATCCATCCATGTCGATTACTGTCGGTTCTAAACCGTAATTTGCCGCCATCTTTGCAGTCTTCTCTGCCAATCCAGCAGCGTTACCGGTCTGTGACCCAAAGAAGATTGCAAGGCTTCTGTCTCCAGACATAACTGGTGCTAAGACTCCATCGTCAGCCCCTGCGACTGCAGCAACTGCTGCGGGTGCTACCGCTTCTTCTACAGCTGGTGCAACCTCTTCCACTTCCGCTGCTGCGCCTGCTTCGTATTCGAATTTGATAATCTCAACCGGACAAGCGTCTGCGGCTTCTTCGATAAGTTCAGAGAACTCAGAGCGGAATTCTGCTTTGATGGCAGAAAAGCCAGTGTTGCGGTCGAAAGAACCATCTTCTCTGACCTCTGCCTTGATCTGGCTTGTATCATCGGTGACCTCGAAAACCTCTGGCAAAATATCCTGGCATGCATCACATGTGATACAGTCTTCCTCAATCCATACCTTAGCGACGTTTGCCATGATACCACCCAATGCTCTCGCTGAGCAATCTGTGCCACTAAGGCGTAGTCTTTAGAGGTTCGTGCCTCTCCCTAAAGGGAGAGAATATCTCAGGTGAATAAAATAACAAAAATCACATGTGGAAATCGTCCATTCCACCCATCATATCTTCACCAGATACTCCCTTGGATGAAATGACATCATCGATTCTCAAAATCATGATTGCAGTTTCTGTTGCAGATTGAATAGCCTGTTCGACCACTCTCTGAGGCTCGAGGACATTTGCTTCACGCATGTCCATGACACCGCCATCTTCAACGTTGATTCCCGAGAATCCTTTTCCATCCGCATGAGACTTTCTTAATTCTATAATTGTGTTAACTGGGTCCAATCCAGCGTTCTCAGCGAGAGTTCTTGGAATAATCTCTAGAGCGCTTGCAAACGCCTCTATTGCCATCTGTTCTCTTCCACCCACAGACTCGGCGTAATTTCGTAGTTCACGAGAAAGCGCAGCTAGAACACTTCCGCCACCGGTCAGTACCGCTCCATCTTCCCATGCAACAGATACAACACCAACTGCGTCATCGAATGCACGTCTGATTTCGTCGACCACGTGCTCTGTTCCACCACGAAGTAGCACTGAGACTGACTTTGCTTCAGGACAGCCTGTGATGAATGTCATATCAGATTCGCCGATCTTTCTTTCTTCGACTTTTGCTGCATGTCCCAAGTCATCTCCGGTCAAGTCGTCAATGTTAGTTACAACCCTTCCACCAGTTGCTTTGGACAATGCTTCCATGTCGCTCTTCTTGGCTCTTCGTATTGCGAAGATGCCCGCTTTGGACATGTAGTGCTGAGCGAGGTCATCGATACCTTTCTGACAGATGATGACGTTTGCACCACTAGCTTGGATTTTCTCGACTAGACCCTTGATGTAATTTTCTTCTTCTTCTAGGAAGGATGCAAGCATCGATGGGTCAGTAATCTGAATTTTTGCATCAACTTCAGTCTTCTTTACCTCGATTGCGCTATTGATTAGAGCAACCTTTGCACCAGTTACAGAGCGGGGCATACCTGCATGAACACGTTCCTTGTCGAGGATGATTCCGTCGACAAGAGTGCTGTCTTTGATAGAGCCACCCTGGCGCTTTTCGACCTTAATATCAGATAGGTCGACCAGCCTTTCACCGTCTTCGATTGTACCTACTGAATTTACAGCACGCACACAAATGTCTGCAAGGAAAGATTTGACAGCCCCTGCCGACTTCCCGGTCAGAGAGGTTTTTGCAACCTCCATCAACACCGAGTCATCGTTTTCTGTTGAGATTCCATGGGATTCTAGGCATCCAACTGCCTTTTCGGCAGCAAGCCTGAATCCTTCACAAATTACAGTTGGATGAACGTTTTGCTCGATTAGGTCCTCTGACCTCTTGAGCAATTCACCAGATAGTACCACAGCTGATGTGGTCCCATCATAGCAGTGCTGTTCTTGGGTTTTTGCAACCTCAATAATCATCTTTGCCGCAGGGTGTTCGATGTCCATTTCCTTGAGGATTGTTGCACCATCATTGGTGATTACAACGTCGCCCATGCTGTCTACCAGCATTTTATCCATACCTTTTGGACCAAGTGTACTCCTAACCGCATCCGCTACTGCTTTCGCTGCTGCGATATTATTCGACTGTGCACTGCGTCCTCTAGTTCTTTGTACACCTTCTTTCAAAATGAAGATAGGTGCTTGTCCATTTCCATACATATGGATACCTCAGTAAATCATCCCATGGGCAGCCTAACTTCAACCCATCGCAATTGAATATCATCGGTTGTTGTCAAGCCATTGCTGACCGTAGTGGTTCCATTGCTCCATTGTCCATCCTTCAGGAAGACCTTCTGCTGGAACCGGAGGTCCTGCTTGTACGATAGGAGCAGGTGCCGGTCCTGCAGGCGGTGCGATTTCGGGAACCGTCTTTTCCATTGAACCAATGTTTGGAGCAGCAGCAACCGCACCATAGGTAGCAGTTAGGTTGTCCTCATAGCCACCTTCAGCCCAATCTTGGGTTTCATCCTCTTCTTCGCTGTTGAGGACCATCAAAAGGACACCGAGTAATGTGATGATGATTGCACCACCGACCACCCAGATTCCAATACCGACCCAGTCGACTGACTCAGAGTCAGAGGATGCGGTTTCTGAATCACCTACTGTTTTCTTGAGTGTGACAGGTAGTTCAAGTGAAGCTGCGTCTTCCACAGAGTTCGATATTGCCCAGATCTTTATGGATGATTCAATGAAATCTTCCTCTAGATTTTGTAGACTAGATTCTTGAACCTCGAATACGACTGTAACTTGCCTATTACCCTCAACCTCTAGCCAAAAGTCTCTGTCGCTTGACTTGATTGAAGCTCTGTACCAGTTTCTAGTATCCCCTTGGTCCCAATCCATGGTAACAGATTGGCCTTCATCGTATTGATTCCTAACGGTGACGATAACTTCGTAGACACCAGCCTCATCGATAATTGTAGACTCGGTAGAGATGATTCTCAGATAATTCTGAGAACCAACACTGTAGGTTGACTTTCCACTGCTTGAGACAGTAGGGTCGTTTACACTTGTTGCGATTACTAACATAGTCAGACGACCATTAACATCTTCATCAAAGGAGAATTTCACAGTTAGATTGTAACTCTCACCTGGAGCAAGGGTTGGAGTCAAGTTTCCATCTACCAATTGTTCGAATTCCGCATTCATGCCATCAGGTAGGTTTAGACTCATGGTGAATCTATCTTCTTGGTTACCATCATTAGTCACCATGAATCTCATGGATTGAGAATCGCCACCCGGCAGGAATGATTGGTCTGCATCTTCATCAGAAACAGAAACTGCAGATGTATCTTCAACCTCTACGTTGATGGTTAACTGCTTTGATACAGACGGGTCTTCAACACTAGTTGCAGTGACCCTAGCAGTGTAAAGACCTGGTGCTAATCCTACTGGCATTGGTAAATTCAATGCAATTGTTGTCTCCCCATCCCAAGCGTCTAGAATCGGAGTTACATCAGTCGAAAGGTATGCTTCCAACTTCCAGTTGGACTGTACCAAATCTAAGGTGTAATTTTCCTCGTAGTTACCCAGATTAAACAAATCGATGAACACAGTTCTTGAGTTGCCGTTTGCTGGAGCCATAATTTCTAATTCTTCTGCAACCATCTCCAAAACTGTAAGTTGAGGGACTTCTATTCTCTTAGAGATTACATCTGTTCCGAATAGGGAACCACCACACGATGGACAAACTGCCCTCATTGAGAAAGGCACTTCTCCTGGTAGCGCTCTATCAGGTGAAGTTACGTTTAGCAGCAGATTAACAGATTCACCCTTAGCAAGCGGTAGTGGCATCTGAACAATGCTATGATTCTCATCAGTCACGTATGCAACCCATCCCTCGCCTTGGAAATTCGAGGTAATGGTATAACCTGCTTCTCTGTTCCCCGCATTTTGTAATTTGAACGGAATGCTCATCGATTCCCCAGGGAGAACGCTTCCTGCCAATAGAGGTGCAGTTGAGGAGAGTTGTACACCGTATTGCTCTGTAACTGCTAAATCTGCAGTGACCCTACCCATCTCACCGAGTTGGGTCCCGCCTGCGTCTTCCCACCAGACTTGCCAAACCTGCTGCTGGACATCTGAACCGGCAGGGATTGAGAGATTAATCCACATTTCTGTTGTATTTCCAGCAGGAATTGGAGGAATTATTACATCGACACCGTGCTGTGTTGGGTTTGCGCTGTCGATTCTTATCATTGGCAAACTCGGGTTCATCCATGATGCATTGGAAACATTTGATTTAATTCGCACCTGAGCGGCCTGGTAACCATTGTTAGTCACAACACAGTACATTGAGAGAATGTTGTTTGGTGGAGATGTGTATCCTCCAGTTGGGTTGTCACAATCAACATCGATTGTGAATTCATCAACCTTTTCGATTGCGAACAAAACGAAATCATCAACGTGCATTCCACTGGACGCTCCAGATCCATCGGACTGGAACAAAATCCCATACGACCAGGAGTGCCCTCCCAACTGGTCGGTTGGGTCCCATGAAACGTTACTCCACTGACCGGGAGTTGTGCTAGGTAAATCGTTTGCAAAGTTGTGTGAAAGTGTCATTTCAGGAGCGCCATTGCCTCTCCATAACTCAAGAGCAACAAAATCACCTGCACCCATCTGGCCCCATGTTTGAACGTGCATTTGAGCAGAAACTAGGCCCGCTGAGTTTAGTTGCATCTTACACATCCACTGTATGTATTGCTGTGACAGTCCACCATCTAGTGATGCTCCATAACCACAGTTGTTGTTCGCTCCCCTAAATGCAAACACGAGTCTGCTTCTTGAGGCTGATGGATAGTCGGAACCTGAGTTAGAGTGCCTCCAATTCGCGTCACCAACCGCTGAGGCCGAGTTGTCTTCTTGCCAAATTCCAATACCGGTTGCATCACTGCCGTCAAGAGGATATTCTCCACCATAGAAAGTCGGAATTGAAGCAGCGGGTAGGGCTTGGTCACGTGGGTCGCCCTCTGCATCCATGTCATCACGTGACAGTGCTACAGGCAGTTCCATTTCCATGACATCGTTGTCATTTCTATCATCGGATGGATTCATTACAGTAGCACGAATAATTACTCCACCGGAGAGCTCATTTGTGCTCACGTTCAAGTGGGAGTGAGCAACGAATGCTTCCCATTGGAACGAATCGGTGTAAGATTGGCTACCAAGGAGAGGAGTTGTTTGCCAAGATGTCGAATTCATTACAAAGCCAATTGGATGGACCAGTTCAACCATCACTGTTGCATTTGCACCTTGAAGGGAGGATCCGCCACGCTTGATTTCCACGCTAATGTCTACTATGTCACCCTTGGTGACGTACAAAACAGTAGTTCCATCTGGTTGAATCCAGTGGCTTGCAGATGTTGAATTTGCGGAAATTTCAGTGACGGAATAATCGTCGTTAGCGCCACCACGACCCATGGTCGCTTCGACGTTCTGCACTGTAATCGACATCAGTGACTGAACCAAAAGTAAGGTAACCAAGAGGAATGGTATCGACCTGCGCATGTTCATCAACAACCATGCGACAATTAACCCGCATATGAATGTCCCCTTCAGATGTCCCCGTAGGGGACAATGTGCTTGGAAAGAATCCACAACTCTTACAATCGCCACTTTTTGCTTTGGATGAGGGGTAACCTTTGAGAAAGCAAAGGTTTGGGATATACTGTGAGTGAATACTATGACAAAGGGCCCTTAGCGGCTAGGCTCTGGCTAACGGGGCTGGTTTTCTGTCAGATTTTCCTTACTCCAATGGCTGCTTTCTCTATTACATACCTCCTGGAATTCGAAATGGCTTCTGAAAATTTCACCATGTCATTCCAATCAGAAATGATCCCGTGGATTGTTGCAGCATCCCTTGCTTACGGAATGATTGCTTTGCTACTTGCTCTAATTTTTGGAGGATTCACTCCTGTATCTATTGTGGAAAAAGGAGGATGGAAAGCAGCCATGGGGCTTACAAGAGCTAGAAGAGACGCCGCTACTCTGAGGAATTCTAGAAGAAATCACGCAAATTCTCCTCATGCAAAACTCACGGTTATGGTAAGCGACAGGATTCAGAAAAGACATTCCTTGCTTTCAACACACGGAGGACTAGTATTACTCGCAATACCTTTCCAGTTAATGTTGGTAGTTATTCCTCTCGGATTTGTTATATTCATTCCCGATGAGTGGATTAGGCCAAATAGACGCTTGGAGGTTGCTCTAGCGTGCTACCTCGTCGTTCTGATTATGGTCATGAGAGTATTCCCTAAGTTTGCAAGAAAACACATTACAATTGCAGCATTTACTCGAAGGTGGTTGATCTCGATGACTAAATTATCATGGCTGGCACCTGTTTTAGTCCTGTGGCTGATGGGCAGGTTAGCAAGCGTAATCGTACTATCATGGGTAGGAACTGATGTAACAAACACGCTCCAACTCGAACAATCATTCATGGAAGACATCCTAAACATCGGAAGTGTCCCTGAGGCATCTTTCTTGGATTTATTAACCGCACTAGCGGTTATGCCACTGGCCGCATTCACAACATTGGCATGTCTTGGAGGAGGTTCTGGTACACCTCCAGAATGGATGCGCCTGGGTAATGAAGTGGAAATCAAAAGTCCAGAAGAAGAGGGCGATGGGGGCGCAATAGTCTCGATAGGAAGGACCGTTGGAGTCGTTGCTGGGGCAGCGGTTGGTGTCGGCATTGGAGTTGCTGCTGCAGCCGCATCAGGTGTAGCAGCAAAGGCACAAAGCGCTGGAAGTTCAGCAGTCGCTGCTGCAAATGCCGCTCCTCAAGCAATGAATAGCGGAATTGATGCTGTATCTGCGACAGATGAAGCATTCTCTTTCGTTGATAGTGAACCAACACAGAATGAACCAGTTCAATACGTTCAACAAACGACACCTGAAGATTCTTCAGAGTTCGAAGGATTTGGATCGATGTTCGACTAATCATTCCTCTTCATCTGAAGAGATAATCGGCCTGCCATCAGAAATTAACAGTCGAATGAATCCCATAACCCAACCATCGCTTCTGGGCCTTCCGAGGTCAGGGCGTGGTTCATTCAACAGTACTGTTCCACAAGATTTGCACCTTACAGAAGTGATTTCCCACATCGGCTGCGCAAAAGGACAGCAAGAATCATCAGATTCTGATATGTTCTTGACGTTTTGAAGACGCATTGCCATCTGTTTTGTTGCAGGTGCTTCTTCTCCTGCGATGAATGCTGTCACACGTGACAAGACAAGCCAGCCTGCAACTGTCCACAATCCGAATCCGAACAGTGCAGAACCATGTCCTAAACTTACCCAACCGAATGTAAGTGGAATAATTGCAAAGACGAGAGCCAACCAGTAGAATGTCCTCATGTGTAGAACTCTTTGGATCAAATGACTGTCCACGTAAATGGGTTCAGGGTGTGGTGGAAACTGTTCATTCCATGATTTTACTCTCGGGAATGTAAGAAACGGAATTCTAGTTATCAGGTACGCTAATGCGGCTCCTGAAAAGAATTCGAAAAATTCCATCCACATATCAATCGCCGCGCAATCTCTTCAACACGAGTTCCGTCTTATCCATACCCAGAGAAATGTCCTCTCTAGATATCGTGTAAGCGAATCTAAGGTGGCCTTCACCCGACGGGCCGAAGGCACTACCTGGAGAACATAATACTCCACCTTTCAGAAGTTCCATAGCAACCTCTTGGCTATTCATCCCCGGAACGTAAACCTTAGGGAAAACATAGAACGCTCCTTCGGGAACATGACACTCAACACCTGGCATAGCATTCAATCTTGTACAGATTAAGTCCCTTCTAGCCTTGAATTCCGCACACATTTCATCTGGATAATCATCCGCTTCATTTATTGCGGTTAGAACAGCATACTGCATCGCATCGTTTGAACAGGCTGTAATGTAATATTGGACCTTAACCATCTGAGACATAGCTTCTTTATTGGCTGAAAGGATGTATCCAATTCTCCAACCAGTCATTGCGTACGTCTTCGAGAATGAATTGATTAGAATCACTCTCTCATTATCGCATCCTACGAACGATACGTGCTCACTATCGAAGACAATTCTGTCGTAGACCTCGTCAGTGATTATCCACAGGTCGTGTCGTTGTGCAAATGCTAGTAACTCATCCCTCTGCTCAACAGTTATTGTTGCTCCAGTTGGATTTGATGGGAAGTTGTATAGGATTGCGACCGTGTTTTCATCTACCAATGATTCAAGGTGGTCGATTGTTGGAACGAATTCGTTCTCGAATAGACACTCGTAGAACTTCGGTTCTCCACCCCACAAACCTACATCTGGTCCATACAAGGGAAAGTATGGCTCGGGCAACAGAACATTGTCTCCCGGGTTGACCAAGGATGCAAAGATGTTCAGCAATGCGTTTGTACCACTCATGGTCATGCAGACATTGGACTCATCGAGACCGGGGCACCTAGAATGCCATGTTTCTGCGATTTTCTTTCGTAGTGAAGGAAGACCTGCGGTAGTTGTATACTTGTTATGACCATCTTTCATGGCCTGATACATTGCATCGATTGCAACCTTTGGTGGTTGAAAATCAGGCTCGCCTAATCCAAATGAAATAACGTCATCACCAGCCATGTCAAACATCTTTCTGACGCCTGTTGGCTGGATGTCTGTAGCACGCTGTGAGAAACCACGCATATATTCACCAAACCTAGTTTCCTTTTCAAGATGAGCCATCTGATAGCGA
>WTIV01000138.1:1262-4062 GCA_011525095.1 Methanobacteriota archaeon | reverse complement strand
ATTTGTGTTAACCTTGAATTGGAATTCAAAGGATTGGTATGTGCTCAATGTCCCATTAACAGACTCGTACATTACCTCAGTCCAAGTCTCTCCACCATCTGTAGAATACTCGATTTTCTCCATTGCTGCGCCACGAGACCAAGCGATACCAGTGTAGGTATTCACTCCTCCATCCTCTGTGATGTTTTCAATGTGGACTTGAAGATCTAGATTCATGTCTGATGTGGTCATTCCAATCATGTCAAGGTACTGAGCAGTCCAAACCGCATCGTGGCCGTGAACTAGGCCCCATCCGAAATCCTTGTTCCAATGAGGGTCATGCTCTGGCTGAGATGCTTCACCCATCCTTGTTGCTGTTGAACGTAGAATTTCGCGAATGACAAGAGGATTAATCTCTGGATTTACTTCCATCATCAGTGCAATTATTCCAGTGACTGCAGGTGTTGCATAAGATGTGCCTGATCCTCGACCAGTGTAACCATTTTGCGAAGCATCACCTCCAATGAAGTTGTTACATCCGCCAGATGTGACGCAAGCTTCTGCCTGGACAATATTTGTCCCAGGTGCAGTTACATCGGGTTTCATTTCATCAATTGGGTTTGTATTGCCGTTATCCCTTCTCGGGCCTCTGCTTGAGTATGAGGCGATTGTGTCATCATCACGGTCGATTGTGTTCATGTCATCTGTTGCTCCAACTGTAATTGATAGGGAGGATGAACCCATTCCGGACAAACCATCGTTATCTGGGCCATCATTACCAGCTGCCACGCTTACAGTAACTCCTGCAAGAGTTGCTTCGTCAAGGATTCTAGAGTGCATGTCCTCACCATCACTACCGCCATTCTCATGGCTAGTGATTCCCCAAGACAGGGAAATGATGTCGATACCATACAGGCTTTCATCCACTCCAGGCCATGCTGTGTCTTTGTTGTCAATAATCCACTGTAGCCCATTCATCGCTGATTCGTAGAATTCTTGGGATAGAAGGTAATTTTCGAATGGACCTGCACCTGCGTCTGTACCAATTCTAACATCGATTAGACTAGCATTCGGTGCTGAACCCTCGAAACCTGTTTGCTCGCCGTTAGCATCCAGACCTGTTGCTGCTGCCATTCCCATACAGGCAGTGCCGTGTTGGTTTCCGTCATCAGGGTCGAATGAGCCATCGGTTTCACGGCCTCCCGCAAGAATACATTCTGGATCTGTGTGAACGAAACAAACGGCATCGTATCCTGCAACGAACTTGTCTTTGAGGCCTGGGTGTTCATTGTCGGTACCAGTGTCAACCATTGCAATGTTAATGCCTGCACCCTTCATTGGGCTGTGATTCCATGCAGTATGAGGGTAAAACTCAGATGGTTCTGCGAGAATGTTAGGTGTTTGCACATCTCCCCACAGTATCACTTGCCCGTATCTCTCAACCATTACGACGTCTTCGATTTGAGATAATTCCCAAACGTCTGAGGAATTGATTACACCAAGAAGAACAGCATCAACCGCTTCAATCACATCTGTGATTTGGTAACCCAATGATTCAAGATACTCTACGTCCATATCGGTTACATCTCTAGAGTATGAGAGACCAATACCAACCGGTTGGTCTAGAGTTTCTAGAGAGTCGTGGATTCCATTTCTGTTGGAATCTAAGGTCGTCCTGTGCCACCAATCCACTTCTTCGTGGATTACCGGATTCATGTCTGGAATCACGGTCGTCCAGCCCTCGTTAGAGTTGACTTCGTTACTGAGCGAACCGGTCAATGGAGCCATGAAAAGAATCAAACAAAGGAATGTGAAACCTTGACGCATTGCTATCCCTACTTAACCTCAAGTTGCAACTTAACATCAACATGTTGGTCTCATGGTTGATTGAATATGGTGGGAGCACAGGGATTTGAACCCCGACCGGCTGGTATCTTCTGATCCGCCACTAAGTTTTGTGTGTACGGCTGGTGGCGGGATTTCACAGGTCGGTCTTCCAGTTGATCATCACAATCTTCAGACCTTTACCATTCGTCATTCCCGTGCAACTGGAGCCAGCTATACTACCAGGTTATACTATACTCCCCCGTATTGTTTACCCTTCAGCGTCACTGCTTAGCCTGACGGCGAGCACGCTTACGACGTCGTAGCTTCTTCTTACGCCACTTCCATCGCTGATTACCAGTCTTCTTCCACGCTCTGGAACCTCGCTTCATGGTGAACAGTCCGCCGACCAACCTTCCCTATATGAGGACTTCCCATGGCTAGAATTACCAATTCAAGCCAAAATACCATTTTGATAATCGTCGATTGCTTGAAGAATTTCTTCTCTAGTATTCATCACAAATGGGCCATATCTAGCTATTGGCTCATCGATTTCTGGTCCTGCAAGGATCAAAAATTCCGCACCAATTTCAGATTGTATATTCACTTGTGTACCGGGGGACAGAAGAGCCAGAGAACCATCTTCAACCTTTTTTCCTTCAACAGAAATCTCACCACCAAAGACGTAGAGCATTCCGTTTAAATCCTCAATAAATTCCTTCACAAGTTCCGTATTTTCACTCATTTTGACATGCACATATGTAATTGGAATTACGGTGTCGATTGATGATTCTACCCCCATACACTCGCCGGCAACTACCCTTGCCCAAACCCCATCTTTTTCTGTGATTGGAGAATCTTCAGAAGTGATATCTTGGTATCTAGGATTCATCATTTTGTCCTTTGCAGGAAGGTTAACCCATATTTGGAAACCGTGCATAAGACCACCTTCTTCCATCATTTTCTTGGTAGGCATTTCAGAATGAATGATGCCTTT
>WTIV01000138.1:0-1162 GCA_011525095.1 Methanobacteriota archaeon | reverse complement strand
TTGATTTTGTAGTACGCCCGTACGGGGATTCGAACCCCGGTTATCGGCTTAGAAGGCCGAGATGATATCCAGACTACATTATACGGGCAAACTCAGCGGGAGAGAATCTCCATTATCAGCATTACAGTGGTCTGGCACATTTATGACATCGAACCGGCTTTCTAACCGTAGAGCGCTTCCATTCATACCCACAATGCTTGCAAGACCACGATTTCACCTTGACCGAGTCAAGATATTCGTCTCTTTTTTCCTGAAGCATGGGAGAATCTGAAATCGCAACGCCAGGTGCTATTTCTTCAACCGCATCATGAAGTTCTTTTGAGTGATTCAAAACTCCACTAGCATGCAGTAACTCATGAACAAGAGTGTGCCTCAGCAAATCTGGCTCCTCAACCAGTCTAGGGTGTAGGCCTATTGTGATTGGCCCTGGGTCTAAACCTAGCCTGCGACGTCGAACAAGTTCTACGTTACCATCCTCGAATCTAGTCATCCCAAGACGGTCGTCATCCTCCTCCAACCAGGTTAGAGAAACCCTGTCGTAAAGCCATCTAGAGAACACATTCTCTGGGATTTGGGGAAGCAACTCTGAAAGAACAGCCTCCACGTCCATGTACGGCCCACATGCAACTAATTGAGAAGCCTTATGATTGAATGGCAGGTGGGCGGACTGCCTTAGGCAATATTACGGGCGTTTAGATCAGCTGGAAGATCGCTTGAGTGGCACTCAAGAGGCCGTGGGTTCAAATCCCACAACGTCCACTTAATCAATCGAGAAGGAGTCTGATTTCTTCGACTGAACGCAACTCTGCCAGGTAGATCTGCTCTACTGCATCATACAACTCTCTGTCGTCAATTTCCTCGAGAAGTGGTAGTAATTGACCGTACACTTCAGCTGCCTTTGTCTCGGTTGCTAGAGCGCCTTGAAGCATTTCTCTAGTATCGGTAGTGTGAGTGATAGCCATCACATCTCTTTCAGTCACACATTCTCCACCGTGCTTGACGATTGCATTGCGAATTGTAGCAGCATGAACCATTGACTCGTTTGCTTCTTGCTGGAACATTGGCTCGAGTTGAATTCTGTGCAACCCCTTGACATATGCTGCATAATGAGCATACAGATTGATTGCTCTGAGTTCTAAACCAAGTGCTTGATTCATTTTTT
>WTIV01000186.1:1745-4947 GCA_011525095.1 Methanobacteriota archaeon | reverse complement strand
GACCTGGAGCATCGATGATAGTCCAGTAGTACTTTGGTGTAAAGAATTCCTTGTGTGCGACATCGATTGTGATACCGCGCTCGCGCTCTTCTTTTAGACCGTCCATAACGTAAGCAAGACCGAATCCGGCCTTACCACTTTCAGCGGCTAGTTTTTCGTTCTTTTCAATTACGTGCTCTTCGATGTGACCAGAGTCCAAAAGTAGGCGACCTACTGTAGTAGACTTTCCGTGGTCAACGTGTCCGATGAACACAATGTTGCGGTGTGGTTTACTCTTATCTTCCCATTGAGATCCCATAATGCTCTCTCCTTAGCATTCCGCCGACATTCCACCCCTATTTGAAGACCGCGACGCGGTTTGCGGGATTTTCAACCCCAAAATAAGCGCAGGAATAAGGACCAGTCATCACTTGTAAAGTAACCGAATCGTTAGAGATTCTATGTCTAAATCATTGACCATTTCGTTTCTTATTGTCATAGTCCATTCGCCATCCTTCCAATATGATTCAGAGAAATGATATGACCCTGTAAATTGAAGCAGGACACAATCGTTTTCTGAATCGCAATCGCCACTGCTTCTCTGGTCTACACCGATAGCGCTGGTGTTACCGGCTTCTTCGTCTGTAGAATTGAAACCGTATAGATCGATTTTGGCTCTACAGTTGTTACCCTCGCCGAGGACTACATCTGTACAGTCGCTGTCTTCCTTAGGATATACCAATTCTCCAGCTGCTCGTTTAATGGTGTTCTTTGATTCATCGTCGTAGGTAACCGGGAAATTAAAGTCGATGTCTACAGCATTATTCGATGTATTGCCCCCAATTGAGAAATCGCTCCACTTTCCAATGTAGTTGACGTACACAATCACATCATCGCTACTGGTGAGGCCTTCACCGTTGATGACTGTTAGAGAAATTTTGTATTCTCCTGGTGACAACTCTTTCCAATCCACAGTTTCGCCAGTTAAATCTGCATCATTTTCCGGGTCACCATCACCATCTTCATCCCTCAGAAGGTCTAGGTCCCAGTTGTATTCTGCAATGTAGTCATCACAAGGCTCACTATCATCTTCACAAGGCTCAGAATTGGATGCGTCAAGGGTAACAGTTGTCTTGGCTAAAATTGACTTGCTGGAGGTACTCTTGTCCATTTCACAGATGTACACAACATAATATGAACCGGAATTTACGCTGTCGCCTTCACAATCCGAAGACGGAGAATAAGACCCTGCATCTGCTTCTGGGACTTGAGCATCCGCATCAATTACTTTGATGGACCTTGTTTGAGAGTTCGAGTTTGTACCATCTGAGACTGTGAGAGTAACTTCGTAATCTCCAGCATTTGAATACGACCAAGTTGCAGTCCTTCCAGTGTCATCATAGGCTCCATCATTGTCGAAATCCCATTTGTACGTTAGACCGCCGTTAGCCGGCAAGGATGCTCCACCATCGAATTCGATGGTCATATCAGTCCTAATGTTTTTATCAGGGTCAAAATCGAAGATTGCCTCAACCTGAGATGTGGTTGAGTCTTCGCTTGAAAGGCATCCAGCAAAACTCGCCGAGACGAATACTAGTACCATTAGAATAGGCTTCATCACTATACCCTGAACCCTCAGTACAATTCAATACTTGCCCTTCTTGGCTAGCCATCAAAATGAGAATAGAGAAGTTTGTCGATTGCCGGCGAGCAGATCTTTAGCAGACCAATTAAACGCTTCAGTAACCCTTCCAAAGGCCGTGGCTAGTCTATCTGCGTAAAATTGGCCATCGTATTGTGTTACCGGGTCCTCTTCTAGCCATGGTTTTATTTCGAGCGGGCGGTTCTTGGAATTTGTAACGATGTACGCAATTTTCATGCCGGGAGTAAATGGCAAGCCTTTGTCGATTAGAGCTCGCGCTGCACGAACTTGGATCATCGAGTCAGGATTGGCGTAATCCTTAGTAAAGTCCCATGCGCCTTTGCCGCCATTCGCTCTTTTGTCCCAACGACCTTTGCAAGATTTGCTCATGATTAGGTCTCTGACTGGAACTTCGCCCTTTCTGGCTGCAGCAATAGTGTCGATTGCAAGATTGATTGCAGCCTCTGAATCGTCTGCTAGGACGTGCTTGAATATCTCTTTCATACCGTCTGTTAGATAGCGGAATGAATCTGTTCTTTGAGTTTCATATCCTTTGACCATCATCGATTCCTTAGGCCAAACTACCTGACCGACATAACGTTTCTTTGCGCCGTGACTGAAGAACACTGACATACCCGTTTCAAATTCTAACTCTGCACTTGCTTCACTAAACCGCTCTGCGGTGCTGTGTCCAAAATCGATCATTGCTTGCTTTGGGTCATCAACCCCTTCGACTGGAGTTTTTACGAAAATAGAATCTGTGTCGGAATAAACGACGTGCTGGCCTTCATCACCGAGTTTTTGAATAATCGTCTTGATATTCTTCCTAGCCCATGCTGTAATTGACTCACCTAACTGCCTGTGAGTAAATCGATAGAACCCACTCGCAAAGACGCCGTAAAACGAATTCATCAAAATTTTCACCGCATATTGCATTTGGTCGTGATAAGACCTAGTTGCCTCATCTTCAGTTTCTCTCATTCCAGCCTTGTGGGTGTCTCTTTGAGCCATCAAATCCTCGAGAAGGAATGGAACCATTCCTCTGCGACCGGTTTTATTCCTGAATTTAGCGCCGGTAGGAGCCTCATGAATTACCTCACCTTCTGACGGCTGGTCTGTGCTGCCGTCATCGATTCTAGTGGTGTAACAGATGTTCTTCCCAATCATTATTGACGGATACATGGACTTGAAATCAAGAATCGCTACCCAGCGGTGTAAACCAGCTTGGACGTCGTGAACATATCCGCCCTCGATCTGTCCTTCCTTCCTATCCGCTGAACCTGTTAGTGGAACTCCAATTGAGGTTCTGTCAGCCAACCTAATAACCAGTGAATCGATTAACTGAGATGTCGTTCCATTCGCGCTCGTATCTAGAGAAACTTTCGCTACTGCTGCAACTGCTTCCTTCCTCCTAAATGCCTGAATTTTGTGCATTATGTCTAGAGGCAGTTCCGCATCACGCAGACAGTATTCGAGTACTTCATCAGGTCTATTCGCCCATTCCTCATCCATCTTTGAGGCGTCTACGTCTATTTTCTGCATGTCTTCATTATCTGGGAAAAGTAGTCTTGATACGAATTT
>WTIV01000186.1:0-1645 GCA_011525095.1 Methanobacteriota archaeon | reverse complement strand
GTCATTTTCTTGAGTATAGTAGCCTCATCTTCAGCAAAGGTGTGATGACTTCTCTCTCCCGTTCCCATATCTTCAATCACTGCTGCAGCACAAAGAATCGTATCATGCGCAATTGAGGTTTCCAAGTCAAATGAGAATATCTTGAAGGGAGCAGGGAATGGGTCGCAATGTGATACGTCGTCCATTGTGAGTTCGAGGCAAATATCCACAGGGTGCTCACTCTCGCCCGTCTCGCCATCAACTGAAACGTGCATGGACAAATCGCCATCTAGGAAGAAGCGATTGACGAAAGGAATGTCACCAGAAAGAATAGTCCATCTTCCCTTGAGTTCTTCTCTAATCCTTGGTACCATGAATGGCTGGGCCACAAATACCTTCCAAACCGGCTTTTCTCCTAGGAAAGTCCATTTCATTTCAGGACCTACAATTTCCGTTATTTCATCCTGCACTTCTGGAAGAGGTGGGGTATTCTCAGAACTTTCCCATCTTCCGTTTGGAGTAATCTCAAACCACGGTCTAACCCCGTGTACTCGAAGTAAAACCGATTCTCCAGAACGTGCACGTGACCACAATTCCATGATTGTCGCATCGCCTTCAGAGACGTACCTTCCGGTGATTATCGCAACATCACCGGCCCAGCGCATAGTTTCTGGAAAAGTCAGTAGGCCAACTACTTGTCGAAAGTACGTGTAAAGAGAAATTTCACACAATCATTGAATACCTCCGAGCGTTGGTCGCTTCTGATGAGCGAAGCACCGGTCGATTGGGACTCACTAACATTTTCAATGACCGAGACTGATTTCATGTATATTGCAAAGACAGCAATGGACGAACCATGGCAGCCTGGTGAAATTCTTCCATATGGTAACATATCAATTTCACCAGCAGCAGGGGTCCTAAACTACGGGCAGGGGCTTTTCGAGGGAATGAAAGCATACAAAACCGCAGCAGGAAGAGTTGTTTTATTCCGACCTGAAGAAAACGCAAGAAGAATGCAGAGAGGAGCTGACAGACTCAAGATGCCCCCTGTTCCAGAATCAATTTTCATCGATGCAGTCGAACAGTGTGTGCAGCAAAATTCACGCTGGATTCCTCCTATGGGCAAGGGAGCAATGTACGTCAGGCCTCTTCTAAACGGAAGCGGCCCAGTTCTTGGAGTAGCACCTGCGCCTGAATACACCTTCATGATTTACGTAACACCTGTTGGGCCGTACTTCAAGGGTGGAATGACATGTATCAAGTTGCTTATCAGCGATGAACATCATCGTGCTGCGCCTGGTGGATCAGGTGGTGTCAAAGCGATCGGAAACTACGCTCCGGGAATGATGCCATCAAAGAAAGCAAAGGCGGCAGGTTATGCTGAAGTGATTTACTTGGATGCTGAGGAGCACAAATATGTGGAAGAAGTCGGTGCTGCCAACTTCTTTTGCGTCAAGGACAACGTTCTCTACACTCCTGAACTTACTGGAACAATTCTGCCAGGAATTACTCGTGATTCGATTATCCAACTTGCAAGACACATGGGTCACGAAGTTGTTGAGACTAAAGTTGAAGCAGAATTCGCAATGAGTGCTGATGAAGCATTTTGCTGTGGGACTGCTGCTGTAATCTCTCCAATAGGCTCGATTACTCTTGGTGATGAAAC
>WTIV01000049.1 GCA_011525095.1 Methanobacteriota archaeon | reverse complement strand
TTGTTAGAAGCCTAATATTGAGCCAAGATCATAGTCAATTTCCGCTGGTTTGGTTACAGCACGGAGCAGAAGACGAGGATGCTATTTCTGCTCTTGAAGAAATGGGCGCAGATTACGTGGTCGATGATTGCATCGTTGTAAACAGCAACACAAACGATTTGCAATGCGAGAACTCAATTCTTCCACAAACTTGGTGCCTACAAATCGCTTCTGAAGATGGCGATGGATGCTCTGTATGGTCTGTTCATTCAAGTGATAATGCAGAACTCGATACTCCATCAACCGAACTGGAATGGGTCGGTTCAATGGATGAATTAGAAGGGTCTAATCACACCATTCCTCGCTATATCAGGTCGCTTAAGCAGGAAAGCGAAACTCTCCAACAACTTGCTAATCGCCTAGCAAATTAAGCCGCTTGCAGCAGCCCAAAACTGCGGTGTAGACTCGGTTTCAGCGCTCGTCTTCACGACCGAACATCACTAAGATTCCAACCAAAGCGACTGCTAACAATGCAGCATAGGCAAGAGTCCTGTTGGAATCAGATTCAGAATCAGGCTCATCAGTTCCGCCATCACCTTCTCCCTCGCCAGATGCAGCAGTGTCACAAACATCACCAATGCCGTCGCCATCAGCGTCTGCTTGGTCTGCATTTGCATCATCCACACAGTTGTCATCAGCATCTGCGATTCCATCATCGTCTTCATCGGAAACTCGAATCGGATTCATACTGAGTACTACCTCTGAGACTTCATTTGGATCTTGGACAAATGTCAATCCTGTTACGAATGCATTAGGGTCATCTGGGTCTAATTTAGCATCCAATTCTAATCCACGAATAGAGAACATAGTAATTCCATCATAGTCTCCCGGCGTTGTTGTAATCTGACCATCATCAGTGAACCAGTACTGTGTTAATGCATCCAAGTCGGATGCTGCTAACACGTACTCAGAACCGTCCCATAGATAGATGTCATACTTGTCATCGCCATAACCTGGAGGAACTACAACAGATGCAAACTTCGGTCCACTGAGAACCTCGAAGTCATATCCGACTGCGTAAACAGGGTCATACCAGTTGACACCGGTTCCATTGACTGTCAGGTTAAACCAGAATCCTGTTCCATTCTCACAATCGCTCAAATTGAATGCATTTGTCAAATTCAATCCAGACAAAGAACTACTCAAGTTAGTACAGTTTGTATCAGGCATGATAGGGTTATTCGGAGAACCTGTAGAGTTATTGGTTTGGTCACCCCACCAATCAGTCGGAGTTATTTCTACTACTGCAAAGCAATCTGTGACAGTTGAAACCAATGCAATCATATTCGTGTATGTCGAATCTGTTGAATGGATAGTTGTTTCAACACAGTAGTTTCCAACCGGTACATCAGAGTTCCAACTCGAGATAGTTAGCCAACTCCACTGAGTCATATCAGAGAATTGGTTAACAGTGAAATTGTAAGTTTCTTGCATGTATTGTGAACCGTCATGAGTAACAGTTGAGACCATAGTGTAATTTTCACCAATAACCAAACAATCCACGAAATTATTGTACCAAATTTCTGATGTTGTTAAGAATACTGTACCTTGCTGAACAAATGGATTGCCATTGACATCTTGCAAATGTTGCAGGTATGTTAGGTTTGTACCACATCCGTCCCAATCATCAAGTGGAACAATCTCCACGCACTCTGTCAGAGTGTAAATCACGTTTGAAGAACCAAATGGTGAGACATACAATGTGAATGTCAAACAATATTCTCCAGTGGGTAGTAGGTCTGTTGAGATTCCACCCTCATAGAAGCTATACCAGGTCGACCAACTGTCTTGTGTGAAGTTTTCCTCTTCTGAAAACACAATCAAATTTGCATCGTTCGTAACTGTTAGGTTTGCGAGATAATCCTCTCCATGAACCAAGCATGAGAACCACATATTCGCGCTGAGTGTATCCCCTTGATAGATCTGCGGAGTATCGTCGTTTACTGAATTGGAGCCGTTCGTGGATAGATTCCATGCGTTCCAATTACTGAATAATGTACCAAATGTGTCTGACCAAATCTCATAATTTGATGTTATCAATGATGAATCGTGGCCACAAACTCCATCACATCCTAAAGTAAACCAATAGTGTCGGTCAAAAGAGTACCCATTACTCAACACATCGGTGTGCAAATTAAGGTAATATTGTCCGTCAGCATATCCTGTTGGGTCTATCAAAATACTAACATCTGAAGAACCAGTGCTATCGAAAGTTACTGTCGTACTGTAAGACATTCCTGTAGGAGTTTCTAACCCAGTTTCATCAACGTGGTAGATTGTGTAGTATAGTTCAGTACTTCCTCCAGTTAGATTACTAAAGTCGGACAGAGTCCCATTAACGTAGAATGGCCCTTCGATACAATCCTCGTCCAATGCACCGTCATAGCTCCACCAATCTATCTCTCCCGAAGATGTATTATTACCCCCACATTCTACCTCAAAAGAGTGGTAGTATGGACTATCGGAGAATACGTTGCTTTGATTACTACTGTAAATTAGGTTAACAAATAACGTATATTCGCCAGCTTCGAAGAATGATGAGCCATCAGTTGGAATGATTGACAGATTTGAAATAAACTCTCCCGAAGCATCCAAAAACAATGTTTCAACATCAAATCCGACAAGGTCTCCATCAATGTTAGTAACCTGCCAGTGTATTTCTATATCTGTTCCACCAGGGACTGCTATCTCTAGGTAAAATAATATTGATTCATTCAAACTGAAACAATAATTACCATCGAAATGGCCTCCATAGGCAAATTGAGAATTATTTTCGCCAGTGTTGTTTCCACCAGTATTGTTACCACCAGTGTTGTTGTTTTCAACAACGTTGAAGCATGAGGTGGTGGTATCGATGTGGATATTTGGATGCTTTGTCATAGTCCCATTTATGCAATAATATCCTACATCCAAATTATCCCAACTAACTTGAAAAGGCCCCCCCAGATCTACTGTAAAATTCCAAATATTGTAATCTTCAATACCATTAGGCCCATATAGTGTTGATTCTACAGTGTAGTTCTCATTTTCGATGTAACAATTAGGATAATGGGATGCCCAAACACTCTCACCATAATCATACACCGAGTAGTCTGTCCAAACTGACAGATATGCAAGTTCATCGATGTCACCACATGTGACTGTCTCCGTGACAGGAGTCATGGTCATCACTACTGTACCATTGGTTTCGAAGGTTAATCCGCTTACGAATGCAGTCGGGTCGGTTGGGTCTAGCAATTCTGAGGTCTCAATTCCACGAATCGACATGTTGTCTGTTGGTGGATTGAAGACGTGAGTTGTTCCAGCATCAATATTGGTCCCCGTATCATACCAACCAGTTACCGAATCGAACATGAACAGGTCGAAAATGTCGTCTCCATAGCCGACTGGTATGTTGACTCCACTAATCTTAGGACCGCCGTATACGATGTAATCATAACCAACTGCGACATCTGGGTCGATCCAAACTATACCACCAGTATTCTGTAGTTCAAACCAGAATGAGTTGGTTCCGTTAATACAATCATCAATAGTGACATTTACGGTTAGATTCCAATCTATTCGAGAACAATTGGTTGGCATGATTGGGTTTGTTTGTGAACCACCCATCGAATTGTTGCCACTGGTATTGTTGCCTCCAGAATTGTTTCCACCTGTGCTGTTATTTGCTACTGTAAAATTACCTTGGGCCCAATCTAGATGTATCCAGCTACCGTTGTCTGCTTTGTAATCAAATTCTGAATATATGTAATAAGTTCCTAAGGCGAGTGATGGAATGTTTACGAGATTAGATAAATCGATAACTACAGAACCATTAGACGGGCTTGTCGCAGTAGTATTGTACTCATAATCGAAGTACAAGATATTACTCGAGGGATCTTCAACAAATCCATGCACTTTCTTATGTTTGTCAATAAGGTTACAATTGGTTTGCAATCTTACATCAAATGTGCCTCCCACTGCCCATCCATTTGCAGGTTCTAGCATTGACAATTCTAACTCTGATAAGTTAGCATCTGAGCCGCATCCGCTGTTGTTGCTAGTGGAATTTCTTCCTGTCACTTTCCAATCAGGGTCACCCTTCAGAGGCTCTTCCCATTCAATTTGCGATGGTATGTCTCCATAGGAATAAGACGCAATCTGTGTCAATAAAATTGTACTGATTACTAAAGCTGCTATTCTGTTCATTGCCTTGGCTAGTCTCATACAAGATATAACCTATTCCGCTACATTGAGTGTTAGAATTATTTTGTTTTTCAGTACACTCTTTCACACCGAATAACAAGTCTTCAAAGTGTAAGTGGTGATGCAGAGGACGTGAACACAATGAACATCAGAGTTCGGTTTGACAATTCAGGATATTGCCTAAGATGTGGAAGAACACAAGTTGTCGATAGTACAAATATCGACAAATGCATAGACTGCAAGGTTATGGGATTCAGCATTGATTGAAACTACCGAGATTTTCTCGTTGAATGATTTACATATTTGTTCAATCATCGCTGGCTAGAGTCACATGGGTAGGGGCGATTTGGAGAATAGTGACCTCTCATGGTTAAAATCCATGATGAAAAATGAACTTGACCTACGTCCATCGTCCCTCGTTAGGACAAATCAAACTAGCAAAGTAATCAGAGATGAACAAGGAAATCCAATTGCCCACGTTGCAATCACTAACAGATGGCAAGGATCTGAAATCAACTCTCTAGTTGTAGACTCCGCACACAGAGGAAAGGGGCTATCTCACCAATTACTATCCAGAGTAATGGGCAGACGGCTATTCTGTTACACTCGAGACGAGAGGTTGCAATCCGCATTGATTAAAGCTGGATACAAACGTGCAAAATTCCCTGGATTCGCTGCTTCTGCTAATCTGCTACTCACAAGAACTGCTATCTTTGCTTGGATTCTACTGACATTGGACTTCAGACGAATTATCC
>WTIV01000073.1 GCA_011525095.1 Methanobacteriota archaeon | reverse complement strand
TCATTGCATGGGATGATGAATGGTCTATGTGTATGAAGGCAGAGACTCACAATTCACCAAGTGCACTGGACCCTTACGGCGGTGCGATGACTGGAATTGTGGGCGTGAATAGAGATATCCTAGGAACCGGACTAGGTGCAAGACCTATTGCAAATACCGACGTATTCTGCTTTGGACCACCGGATTGGGAAGGAGACCTTCCTGAGAATCTATTCCACCCCTCTAGAGTACTGAGAGGAGTTCATGCTGGAGTAAGAGTCGGCGGTAATGAAAGCGGTATTCCAACTGTAAATGGCGCGATTGTATTCGATGACAGATATATCGGAAAGCCACTGGTTTATTGTGGTACAATTGGTATGATGCCAAGGAAACTCCCAGATGGCAGAGAGTCTCACGTGAAGAATCCAGAAGCTGGAGACAGGGTCTACATGGTTGGCGGAAGAGTCGGCTATGATGGAATTCACGGCGCAACATTCTCTTCACTAGAATTGACCGAAGAATCCCCATCTAGTGCAGTACAAATCGGCGACCCAATCACACAGAAGAAAATGCTTGACATGATCCTTGAAGCAAGGGACGCAGGACTCATCACGTGTATCACAGATAACGGAGCAGGAGGCCTTTCCTCAAGCATCGGTGAGATGGCAGAATACACGAACGGTTGCCGTATTGACTTAGGAAAAGTTCCACTAAAGCAAGAAGGCCTTTCGTCTTGGGAAATTCTGGTTTCCGAATCCCAAGAAAGGATGACAGTTGCAGTACGAGAGAGCGATGTACCGGCATTCGAAGCACTTGCAGACCTGCACGAGGTAGAGGCGACATGGGTTGCAGATTTCACCGATACAGGGCAGTTCCACGTTGTTCATGGCGAAGACACAGTGGCATCATTACCAATCGAATTCCTACATGATGGAGTTCCACAACTGCGATTAGAAAGCGAATGGAGTCCACCAAGCAACCCAGAATTCACACCGCCGAGTGATTCCAATCACTCATCTCTACTTCTCAGAATGTTATCACGACCAAATATTGCAAGCAAGGAAACATGGGTTCGCCAATACGACCACGAGGTTATCGCACAAACCGCAATCAAACCATTTGTCGGTGTTGAGAGAGACGGTCCTGGTGACGCTGGACTTCTTGCACCAGTCCACGGTTCTACACACGGATTAGTTGTTTCAAACGGTATCTCTCCACGATACAGCGATATCGATGCGGGAGCTATGGCTGCAGCAGCGGTCGATGAAGCGGTAAGAAACGCGGTTTGTACGGGCGTAGATCTTTCCAAGATTGCGGGATTGGACAACTTCTGTTGGCCAGACCCAATCGAGAGCAAGAAAACTCCAGATGGAAAATTCAAGCTCGCACAATTGGTTCGCGCAAATCGCGAATTGGAAAGAATTTGTAGAGCATACTTTGTTCCATGTATTTCAGGAAAAGACTCGATGAAGAACGACTACGGAACAGGGGAGAACAAGATTTCAATTCCACCAACACTACTATTTTCGCTCTTTGGTAACCACCACGACGTTAGATACACTACAACTTCTGACCTCAAACCCGGTGAGAGCTTGTACTTGGTTGGAGAATCAAAACAGGAACTCGGGGCGAGTGAAATTTCCTACATGCTAACCGAAGCAGGAGAAACTGAAGGAATAGGTGGCGAAGTTCCTAGACTACCTGAGCCAGAAAAGAACCTCGCTGCGTACAAGGCACTCACAGGGGCGATACAAGCCGGAATCGTCAGAACAGCACACGATTGTAGTGAAGGTGGCGTTGCAGTTGCAATCGCCGAAATGTGCATCGGTGGTAGATGTGGTGCAGCAATAGATGTTGACGGTCCAGGTGAAGCCGACCTATGGGGCAGACTGTGGGGAGAATCACTGGGAAGAATTCTAGTCGGAGTTAAGCAGAACAATCGTGAAGAATTCCTTTCGATGATGAAAGGCCATTCCTTGACCTACATGGGAGAGGTTACCGATAGTGACACACTGAGCGTTTGGGATGGAGACGACCTAATCATCGAATCCAGTGTTGAAGATATGGTCGCAGCTTGGAAAGGGAGCCTCGACATGACAGGAGGTGTTCAGTGATGACTGAGGATGTGAAGGTAGCAATCCTCTTCGGATTTGGAATAAACTGTGATAGAGAGACTGCGGCAGTATTCGAATTGGCCGGGGCTACTAGCGAAAGGGTGCACGTTAACCACTTTGTAAACGGTAACAGAGACCTTTCAGAATTCCACATTCTAGCAGTCCCAGGAGGATTTTCTTTCGGTGACCACTTGGGTTCTGGAAGACTATTAGGAAACAGAATGAGATTCGCAATGCGTGAACAATTATCTGCATTCGTATCAGCAGGAAAACCCATTATCGGTATTTGTAACGGATTCCAAGTACTCGTAAAGACAGGTCTTCTTCCTGGAAGGGATGTGCCAGATTTCGAGCAGAGAGCGAGTCTTACCTTGAACAATAGCGGACGCTATGAAGACAGGTGGGTAACCCTCGAGTTTGACCCTGAAAGTCCATGTATTTGGACGAAGGGAATTACCAGAATTGAATGCCCTGTAAGACACGGGGAAGGCAGGTTTGTGATGCCTTCTACAACCGATTTGGATAACTTAGAGGAAAATAATCAGATCGTTACACGCTACGTTGACCCTAGCACAGAGCCAGGAAAAGGAATGACCGACGAATCGCTACCATTCCCAATTTGTCCAAATGGCAGCATTAGGAATATTGCAGGAATTTGCGACCCGACAGGGCTTGTATTCGGCCTGATGCCACATCCTGAAGCGGCATATGCAACCTTCCTGCACCCTCATCATACAAGAGGTGAGGTTAACGAAGAATTGCTAACAGATGCTATGCAAATTTTCAGAAACGCTGTAGATTATGCAAAAGCAAACCTTTGAGAAAAGACCTCACGTCAAACTAACATGGCGTCCAAGAAATTGTACATGGAAAGCATCGACGCGTGCTATCTGAAGGATTTCACAGCAGAGGTAACTGCTGTAGATGAAAACTCAGTCACTCTAAACCAAACTCTGTTCTATCCACTTGGAGGTGGCCAGAATTGGGACACAGGTACATTGTTTTGGGACGGAGGAAAACTTTCGGTGACCGAGGTAAGAGGCCGTAGCGACGTTCAACACTTTGTTGGAGATGACCACGGACTGTCTGTGGGCGACACAGTCGAAGGGGAAATCGACTGGGACAGAAGACATGCGCACATGCGAATGCACACCGCTCAGCACCTTGTTAGCGGCCTGGTTTACGAATTGTATGATGGTGCTAGAACGGTAGGTAATCAGATACACGCCGACCGCTCAAGAATAGATTTCAACCCGGTAAAATTCAGTGAAGAAATGATAGAGGATTTATTCCATAGAGCTAACGAAATGGTCGAATCAAATCTCGATGTAACCGATTGCATCATGACACGAGAAGAAATCAATGCAATCATGCCTCCGGAAAGGACAAACATGGACCTATTGCCCATTTCAGTAAAACAACTGAGGGTGATTAGAATAGGAGACAATATCGATCTCTGCCCTTGTGCAGGAACCCATGTAAGGGCTCTTGGTGAAATAGGAAAAATGGAATTCCTCGGGAAGAAAAACAAGGGTAAGGGTACAACAAGAGTAAGTTACACTCTTGAAGGCTGTGAGAGTTGAAATCTGAGTAAAATCACTATCCAATAATTGGAAAGTGAAAATAGTAAATATTTCTTGATAAGGTTATAAGTCTAAATCATCATCTAGCAAATCTGAGACTTCAGATTGAGCAGATTCCCATTCCTTTCTACCCCTCTCTCTTTCAGCAATAGTTGCAGACTCAACAATCTCTTTCAAGGGTTCAGGAGCGTCTGATGCAACCCTTTCTGCAACTATTTTGTCGCTCATCTTTCTATCCTCTCCAAGGCGGTCTGAACGGTCTACTGCGACTATGGGGCGACTAGGAATTGTACGTGCGCCATGTGAGAAATCTTCGACTTCTAACGACTCCGCCATTTGCTCAAGAATCTCCTCTGGTGGCAATTCATCCTTCCAAGGATTTTGATTACCTACAGATTGTACAATATTCTCTTTCTTTTTTTGAGCCTGTTCTGCAAATATTTGTTCAATATCCTCACTTGTAGGCAATTCCTTTGCCTCAGTCATTGAATTTGCCAGTCTCTGCTGTTGAATTAATGCAGGGCCATGAACATCATCATGATCATACCTGTTTGGATTAGCAGCCATGGTTAGTAGCTCTCTAGCGAGTTGGAATAATTCATCAGATTGCGGAGCCTTTGCGATTTGGTCACGCACCTTTGTGTGGTGAGAAATGCAATTCCTACACCTTGCACTTCCAGCGACATCTTTTGCATCGCAACGCAGACAACAGGCTTGGAACCCCAAGTCTTTCATCGCTCTGCGTGGCATCGCCATGCACGTTCCTATTCCTCGATAGAAAAGAATGCTTCCGCGCGAGGCTTCAAATCCCTCCGTGACAAGAACGGTACATGGCGAGAGACCCCCGGGCCGACATACTCGAGGACGACCTCTTCCCAAAACAGAGGCCTCGAATCCACAGAGTTCACGCTCAGATGTCTGATGATGGGACCATCCACTTCAACACAAGAGGTGGTTTTATGGGGATCAATAATCGTCAACCAGTAGAACTCCACCGGGGCAAAATTTGGCACTTTAGCGATGAGGAAAAGCAGCATCTCTTGCTAGCAACAGCAGCATTCACCTTCGCATTAGGAGTATTGATGGCAGGCAGTATTCTGAGAATTGGTGAAGGTGGACTGAACACGTGGATTGCTACACTATTACTTTCCATGCCAGTTATGCTAATCGCAGTCGGGCCAGCCTTTCTTCTTCATGAAATCGGACACAAGATTGTAGCAAAGAAGTATGGCTGCTGGGCAGAATTTAGAGTAGACCCCAGTGGTTTGAAATTTGGAATCGCTCTTGTTGCTCTAACAGGCATCTTGTTCATGGCACCAGGTGCCGTGATGGTTGCAGGATTGGTCAC
>WTIV01000121.1:1157-5046 GCA_011525095.1 Methanobacteriota archaeon | reverse complement strand
GACACCTGCTGAAAGAAAGTGGAGGTGACCAAGACCTTGTAAAGCAACTCCCAACACTCGGCCCCGGACAATTCCAAATGGTTGCGCCCGATGTAGACCCTGCTCCGATTCCAATCCAATGTAGGTGGTTATACACAGACCACGGCGCCCCTCTAAACGAAGACCAAGTTGACGAAGTCACAACTCCAGAAATCAGAGCCTGGGCTAAAGCGAGGAGTGCCGGCAAAGGTAGAAGTCGCGGAAGAGGTGCTGCTGCTGCTGCGGCCAGAGGCTCGAAATGGAGCGGAAATGATGAGCAAGACGCTGAAGGTCTCGTTGAATCCGCACGTCTAAAATCCGTAGGTGGAATGACTGCTGCTGCCCAAGGAGTGGTAGACGACTCTGCATTCGAAGTGCGATTGATGGGTGGTCTAGCGGTTCTCAAAGACGGAAGGGATCCACTCTATGTGATGCAGGCTACAGTCAATGCAACAACGGCATTAGTGATGGCATGGACACTGGTTGCACTATTGCTTGCTTGGAGAGATTCATCACTCGAATGGTGGTGGCTTGCAGGTAGTTTCCTGTTGACCTTCAGTGTAGGTTTGGTCATCTCGCTAGAAATGTTGCTTTCTCATGATGCTGAACTGTTGAGAAAATTAAGCAGATTTGCAAAGACGTCGCAGTTATTGATCATCGCTTGGTTATGGGGGCTACTGTACTGGTCGTTCAACGGATTGGACCTCTATGGTGCTGAACCGTTGCTTGAGGTGGTTGTTGTTTGGGTTACCTTGTTCTTAGTAATCGACGGATGGAACAGATTCAAGTTAGGCAAAATAAGGTGGAATGGAGGAAATGCACTATCAAAATTGAAGGGGTTAACCGCTGTGTTGACAGACACGCAGTTAACCGAAATGCAATCGAATTCTAAACAGATCCTTGCGGGAATGAGGTGGATTCTTGACCTAGCAACTCTAACTTGGTTGTGTGTCTTATTGATTGAGGACCCAAGTGGAAATTGGGCTAGACCAACCCTTTGGCTTGCATCGCTTTACGGTTTGACCTTTGGTGCTGAAACTTGGCTTAGGGCGAGGGGTAGAATGCCGGAGGAAGGAAAATGAGTTCCGATGGTTTTGTTCCATTGGATTGGGAAGAATTGCCTGATGCTGAGATGCAAAAAAAGGCTCTAGAACTGTTTGAAAATATGAATAAACGAAGGACTACACGCCACTTTTCTTCTCGTCATGTCCCTAAGGAATTAATTGAGACGGCGATTATGTGCGGTTCAACCGCCCCTAGTGGAGCACATCTACAACCTTGGACATTTGTTGCAGTTAGCAATCAAGAATTGAAGGCGAAAATGCGAGAAGCTGCTGAAGCAGAAGAGAGAAAAACCTACTCTGAACGCATGCCTGAGGCTTGGCAAGAAGTCTTGCAGCCCCTAGGAACTGATGCTGTAAAGGAACATATGACCGATGCGCCATGGATCGTTGTATTGTTTAGACAATCAAAACGAATTCGAGACAATGGTGAGGTTGGTCCAACATACTACTCTACAGAATCTTGTGGGATTGCAGCTGGTATGTTTATTCACGCAATTCACAATATGGGTTTGGTCACGCTAACGCACACACCGTCACCGATGGGATTCTTGAGAGATATTTTGGATAGGCCCGACCATGAGCATGCCATGCTGGTCTTACCAGTTGGATACCCTGCAGAGGATGCAATGGTCCCTAATATCTCGAGAAAATCTCTAGAAGAAGTGTCTATATTTTTTGAGTGATCACAGAGCAGTGATGTCTTTTCTATCCTTGGAAACACCCAAGTCACCCACTGCCTTGTCGTATACATCTGCCTTGATTTGACCACTTCTTACCAGAGACGAAAGTGCTGCGAGAGTAATACTCTGAGAATCGATTTCGAAGAATTTCCTCAGGTTCGGCCTCGTGTCTGACCTTCCAAATCCATCGGTTCCTAGAACGGTATAATCTCCGCCAACCCATTGTCTAATCATGTCAGGAACTGCGATTTGGTTATCGCTTACTGCGATAGTTGGAAGGGTTCCATCGCCGAGTAATTCCTCAACGTATGGCACCTGTCTTGATTCGCTTGGGTTCAAGCGGTTGTTTCTCTCGCACTCCAAGCCCTCTCTTCGTAACTCGCCATACGAAGTTGCTGAATAGATCTCAGAGCGAACACCATAGGTCTCCAAAATTTCTACAGCTGCGAGTAATTGTAGCATAATCGGCCCTGAGCCAATCAGTCTTACAGTTGGGCCGTCGCCTTTTGGTGCGCTGCGAAGTTTGTACATTCCCTTGATGATTCCATCTTCGCTACCTGCTGGCTTAGGAGGCATTGGGTGGTTCTCATTGTATACTGCAATGTAGTACATGACGTCTTTTTCATCGACGTACATTTCATCGATTCCTGACCTAATGATTGTAGCTAGTTCGTAAGCAAACGCCGGGTCATACGCTCTGATTGCTGGATTGGTGTGTGCCATCAAAAGACTGTGTCCATCTTGATGTTGCAGACCTTCTCCGTTGAGGGTTGTGCGGCCACTGGTAGCACCAATCATGAAACCTCTAGCACGCTGGTCAGCCGCAGACCAAATCAAATCAGCAACTCTCTGGAATCCAAACATACTGTAGAAGATGTAGAACGGTATTGTAGGGCAACCTTGAGTTGAATATGAGGTTGCGCTAGCGATGAATGTCGACATAGCACCGGCCTCAGAAATTCCTTCTTCGAACAGTTGGCCGCTTTCACTTTCCTTGTACTTCATCAGCACCTTGTGGTCGACTGGAGTATACAATTGGCCTTCTGGGTGGTAAATTCCAAATTGAGAAAAGAGGGGGTCCATACCAAATGTTCTAGCCTCATCAGGAACGATTGGAACGATTCTCTTTCCAACTGACTTGTCCTTCATTAGACCACTCAGTAGCCTAACGAATGCCATAGTTGTAGAGACTTGCATGTTGCCCTTTGTACCCTCGTCGAAGGTTGAGTATCCGTCCTCTCCAGGCGGGGTTAGGTCGCTAGCAGGAGAGCGTCTTTCTGGACAAAATCCACCCATGGCCTCTCTTCGAGATTTGAGGTATGCAACCTCTTCTGGAACACTTTCTGGATTGATGAATGGATATTCTTCTAATTCTTCGTCACTAAAGGATAATCCTAGATCGTCTCGCATCCACTTGATGCTGTCCACGTCGGCCTTCTTCTTGCCGTGTGTTGTGTTTCTACCCGCAAATGCTGGACCAAGTCCGTATCCTTTAATCGTCCTCGCCAGGATGATTGTTGGCTTGTCGGTGCAAGCCTCTGCTGCAGCATATGCAGCATTGATTTTCACCATGTCATGGCCACCAAGATTGGCCGCTAGAGCCTCTAAATCATCGTCGCTCAAGTGTGATACCATCGCTTTGAGTTGCGGGGTGTTAAACAATTCATTGCGGAAAGTTGCCGCATCACTCGTGAATATTCTCTGCTCATCGCCGTCTACTAATTCCTGTAGTCTGTTTGCTAGATTACCTTCTGAATCTCTTGCAAACAAATCGTCCCACATTGAGCCCCATAGAATCTTGATTACGTTCCATCCCGAACCTCTGAATCTTCCCTCGAGTTCCTGTACAATTTTCGAATTGCCACGAACCGGTCCATCCAACCTCTGAAGATTACAGTTCATTACCATAATCACGTTGTCAAGGTTCTCTCTAGATGCCAATGTTAGTTGTGAAAGTGATTCTGGTTCATCGGACTCACCATCGCCCATTGTGTACCATACTCTAGAATTGGATGTGTCTGCTAGTCCTCTGCTGGATAGGTATCTGTTGAATCGGGCTGTGTGGATTGCTGTCATTCCGCCTAGTCCCATAGAGACGCTTGGGTATTCCCAGAAATCTGGCATCAG
>WTIV01000121.1:0-1057 GCA_011525095.1 Methanobacteriota archaeon | reverse complement strand
TGAATCCTCTTTTCCATTTCCAAATCTCCGGGATAAGCCGGCTGTTTCGAGGGGTGGATTGTGTTGAGATATGGAGTGTTTACAACGTCGATTTCAATGCCTTCTTCCTTTGCTGCACCAATTGTCTGCAATAGGAGTCTGTGCGCCCTTTCAGGACCTAATGCATCGCTAACCGCACGAATTGCTTCTTGCCATTCAAGCGTCTGCTCCGGGTCTGGGTCGGGCAGTACATCTCGGAAATCGTTGTCACCCATGACCTCTCTCCAATGTTGATGGGGCCATAGGCTCCCTTTCAAAGAATCGCTTTATTCGCTCATCACGTGATTGTGCCAATTTAGCAATGCTTGGCTGCAATCGGATTCTGATTTTACTATCGATATGTTGCCTTGAATTCCACCAGTCATGAAACCATCTGCAAGTGTTATTCCATCGTTGACAGGTATGAGTTCCAATGTCTTGGTATGGTCTTTGTACACGCCGATTTCGAAAATAATCCAGGGTTCTCCATCACCAACCAATTCTCTGAACATCTCAGTGAACAGAAAACTCGCCAAATCCTCTGTTGTATGAAATGAGCATAGGCCGGAAAGAGTATCGAGCAGTGCCTCTGATTTTGGAGTGAGATTCGGTTGAACGCCAACAATCCTAGACTTTGTCATCGTCAACAATGGCATATCTCCCATCTACTCACCCAATTACTGCCTACCTTGCCGTGCGTAAAACATCTGCGAGTAAGATAAGCTTCGCTGATTTACACTATGTTTCAAATGAAGGCCGCTCAAGCGAATGACATGGAGGGGGGCTTCTGGTTTGCAAATTCTTACGCCGAAGCCGCTGGCAGATTCCTAATCGCTTGCGAAGATCTGCGTGAAGCAGGTCACAAAGTAGAGAGCGAGAGATTGGAAATCGGAATGACTGGCCCAGATGGAGAGCCGTTGTGCATTGATGTTGCAATTGTCGGTTCAATTGAATCTGGAAAGGTGCTCTTGTCAAGTAGTGGAATTCATGGTGTTGAGGGTTATCCTGGAAGTGCCATTCAACTAGCTGTGATGGATGA
>WTIV01000209.1 GCA_011525095.1 Methanobacteriota archaeon | reverse complement strand
TTACGTGGATTCCAGTTGCACCATTCTTGACCATCTTGTTGGTCTTTGCACCCCAAGCTGTGCCTGCGATGTCAAGGTGTGCCCAAGGAATCTGTTCATCAGTTCCTGCCTTGTTAGGGATGAACTGCTTCAAGAATGCTGCTGCTGTGTTTGAGCCACCCCAGCGGCCTGCACCTAGGTTTCTGACATCTGCAATCTTTGAGTCTGTCATTTCCTTCTCAAATGCCTTGAATAGAGGCATTGGCCATGCGATTTCTCCGCAGTGTTCTCCTGCTTCCTTGATCTTGTTTCTCAAGTCGTCATCGTTAGACCATAGGCCGCTTGCTTCGTGGCCAAGTGCAACAACACAAGCACCGGTTAGAGTAGCCAAATCGATGATGTATGACGGGTTGAGTTTTGTTCCAGTGTACCAAAGACCGTCAGAAAGAACAAGTCTGCCTTCTGCATCGGTGTTTAGAACTTCAACAGTCTTACCAGAGTATGTCTTGATTACATCACCAGGGCGTTGAGCGTTGGATGATGGCATGTTTTCTGCCATGCATGTAACTCCGATTACTCTGTCCTTGTGACCGCTTGTAACTAGTGCCTTCATTAAACCGAAGGTAGTAGCAGAACCGTGCATATCGTACTTCATTTCATCCATGGAGGGCGGTGGCTTTAGTGAGATACCACCTGTGTCGAATGTGATACCCTTACCAACGATACATGGGCTTGGACCCGGCATATCTGGATTAATCTCGAAGATAACCATGCATGGCTTTCTTGCTGAGCCCATACCGACTCCAACCAATCCTCCCATTCCCATCGAAATGGCTTGCTCGTAGTTGATGATTGAGACCTTGACGTTGTCGTGTTCGTTACCAAAAGCGATCGCTTGTTCTGCAAACGCCATCGGGTACAAGTCGTTAGGTGGAGCATTTCCTAGGTCTCTTGCTAGGTAAACACCAGATGCGACTGCAAGAGACAGATTTGCTGATTTCTGAAGGGCCTCGGTCTTGTCAGCTTCACAGGTTACGTGTGCTTCGATTTCACCATCATCAGAGTCATCATCCTCGTCCTTTGATTTGTACTTGTCATAGGCATAATCTCTGAGAATCATTCCTTCTACGAAAGCACCCATGTGGTCACCTTCTAATCCAGAAAACTTGACTGTAATCGTCTTTCCATGAATCTTCGAAAGGCTTGCAGTAACCTTTGCACCAGCTTCTCTCATCGACTGAAGGTCTGCATCATCAAACTTGCCTAGTCCGATTAGTAATGCCTTACCACCATCGGTTCCTGCAAGTGTCATTGCGGTTCCAGATTTTGCTTTGAAGTCGCCTGCACCTAAGATGGTGTCAATTTGGCTCTTGAGGGCTCTTGGAACTCCTCCTTCGCTGCCAGATGGCATACTTTCACTGTCTTGCCACAATGGAAGAACAAGAGTTCCGTTGATGTTGTCGTTGGTGTTTACTGATACCTGCATTGGCTCACCTAATCGTCCCAATCGTGCATGGCACTTGAAGATGCGCCTAAATCGGCTCATTCCACAAGTTCTGCTTCCAAAGGAACTTCATCGTCCAAATCGAACGGCTTCTCCTCCCTTGACCACCAGAATGCAAATGCGACCACGAAAATTGGTATTGCACCCGCTTGTAAAATCCACAGCAAAGTCTCTACAGACTCTGAGAATAATGTTGACACTTCGGGGCTTCTGTCGACGCTTTCATTGACCCATTGCGATGAATTAACCGCCCGCTTCTGATAGTGAAGTCGCCATTCTCCTCCATCTTCGTCAAAGCCGCCGCTAGAAACAGAAACCGAGCTGCTAGCATTTGCTATGAAATTGTCCGATTCCCACAGGACCTTATCGCCATCAACATACTGCAGTGTTGCGTTTTGTGTACTTGCACGACCTTGATTCTCGATTGTGAAAGATACTTTCCCATCATCTATGGTTAGAGAATCTACGACTAGACGCGCTCTCCAGTACCAAATGTTGTCGATAAGATAGCGCATTACATCCAACTCTTCGCCGAGTCTTTCGTTAACGTCTTCGAAGGTACCCGGCAGGAATTGGTCATCATCGGTCTCAAAAGTGAAGGTCGGGAATCCCATTACACCGTATCCGTAATCTCTGCTTGTTCCGCAATTTGGATAGAGACCTTGGTTTGCGTTTTGGATAGGAATGTCGGAAATACCTGCGTTCACTTCTTCCCTAATCCCATGGAATAATTCCCAATCAGGCGGTTGTTCAGGCCATTTACCCCAAGGGTACAACATAATCCAAACACCAGTATGCATTGTCACATACAAATCTGCGTCTTGAACGACTGTATTCATGTAATGTGAGTTGGCTTTTGTTTCAGGTTCACTGAATGGGCCTGTTCCTGGTGCGAATGGATCACTTGGGGAGCAGTCATCCCAATAGTGGTCATAATTCCTGTTTAGATCGATTCCTGTTGGAACTGGTTCACTAGCAAACGGATTTGCAGTGGTAGTTAGATTCTGATTATGGCGGGTGTCGAAGTCGTTTCCGTCTGGATTGAGCATAATTAGAATGTGAAGTTCGGTATTTTGGAGTACTTTGATTGCCTCTTCATTTTGTGCATTCCATTCATTGATGTACCATTTTGCTGTTAGCCATGCTAAGGCAGTTCCAAGGTATTCATTTCCGTGGTGGCCTCCGTCAATGTAGACTATTTCCTTCGCACTACCGTTCGCTTTGGTTTCCATCGACCAGTCAGAAAGTACTACCATCCACAGGTCCTTTCCCAGGAATGATTGCCCAATGCTCGAGAGTTGAACGATGTCCGGGTTGTCATCCGCCCATTGATTGACTTCTTGTGTTAATGCAGCCCATGACATGTAGAGGTGATTGTCAACTGGTTCACCCGGCCAATTCTGCTCAGCAGATGCTAGCGCAGGGGCGACAATTAGCACCGCCAAGAACACAGCCATCCTGCGCATTGACACTTCCAAGGCTACTTCCTCCATCAATCTGACTGTTATTTTATTCATGTGTCGGGTCAGAGGTTATATTACATGAGAATTTCATTGATTTATGGTCGTTATCGAATGCCCGCATTGTGATGAAGAAATCGAAATGGATGAGGACGCATATGGATTGTTTGCCTGTCCTTACTGTGAAGGCGAATATGAGTGGGGTGAAGCTCCAAAGAAGCGTTCACGTACCACACCGAGACAAATAAAGAAAACTACGATTTCAAGCGTATACATGTACAGTCCGCTCAGTTTTGGAAAACTCGTTACCAGCACAATGCTACTATTCATTGTGATTATTGGACTAAACTCGAATTCTTGGTATGGATACAGTTACGAAGATAATGACATTGAATTTGAAACTAATTTTGGGCTAACATATCAGGAAAATATTCTCACAAATGATGAAGCAACAACAGGGAATTGGGAACAAACTGACACATTTTCAAGCACCACTGGCATGATTTCAAGTTTTGAAACCCAAGCTCAACTGGCGGAGTTAGAGAAAGAATGGGTCATGGAATACTGCAGCGATAGTAACAATGCTTGGGGTGAAACCGAAGAAGAGTTTGAGGCACGTTGCGATGTGATGAAGATCGCTGCAGATGAGTACATTGAATGGTGGAATTCTTGGGATAGCGCAGGTGATATCCTATTTTTCATTTTGATTATATCAGCCTTCATACTATTCACTCTTGTAGCGATGAACTGCGCTTCATTGCTTAATCATCTTGGTTGGCTTGAAACAAACGACTCGATGATGACCAACTTCAGAAAAGCTGAGAATTTGGTTGGTCTCATAACTTATTCACTTATATTGCTGGGCATCCTAATGTACTGGATTTTCATACCAAATCTTGATGCTTTATGGGATATCAATGATACAAGTGCTCCGAGTGGTTTGTCGAGTGGTCTTGGCCTTATTTGGTGGTCAACTTTGTTACTGACTTTGATATGCTTGACTACTACATCTATTGCTGCAACAAGGAAAAATTGATTGGATAAAACCCAATTGAAAATTTGAATTTCCAATTGGGAAATACTAATTTATAATGTAGGAAAACAAAATGGGTGCAACGATAGTTGCATCTGATTCAATAACATGCATTGGAGTGTCTGGAGCCAATTTACCCCAGGTGATTTTCTCACTAGGTGGAGCACCCGAATAACCCCCATACGAGGTTGTAGATTCTGAGATCTGAGCAAACCAGCCCCAAAGAGGTGCTTCTTCCTGCAGGTCTTGTCTGATCATAGGCACTACACAAATCGGGAAGTCGCCTGCAATTCCGCCTCCAATCTGAAGGAATCCGATGGGGTGCTCTGCGGATTTGTACCAGTCAGCAAGGTGAATCATGTAATCAACGCCAGTCTTTACCGCAGAGCGGTCAACTTCTCCTTTGATACAGTGAGCAGCGAATATATTCCCTAGGGTTGAATCTTCCCAGCCTGGAACATAAACAGGTATACCTGCATCTCTTGCTGCAACCAACCAAGAGTCTGTAGTCGGAATTTCTGGCTCTAAATCATCTAAGATGGCCATCAGGTGCTCATGTGGGAAGGCCGATTTAGACTTCCATTGTTTGATTATCTTGTCTTCAATATGGCGAATTGCCTCTGCTTCTGGGATACATGTGTCAGTAACCCTGTTGAAACCCCGTTCGTGCAATCCTGCTTCATCTGCTTCGCTTAGATTACGCCAATTTGGGATTCTTTGATACTTTGAATGAGCAACTAGGTTGAACACGTCTTCCTCTAGGTTAGCCCCCGTGCATGTTATCGCGTGTATCTTTCCAGCTCTAATCAATGGAGCCAAAGAGCGCCCAATTTCAGCAGTACTCATCGCACCAGCCAAGGTGACCATAAGCCGTCCTCCTTCATTGAGAAATTTATCAAGAGATTGGGCGCAATCACGCAAAGCGCCCGCATTAAAATGATGGAAGTGACGGTCGACAAAACCTCTGACTCCACCATTTACTTGCTCGGTTAGGAACCTTTCAACACGCTTTCTTCTATTGATTTCCATTTCTGGGAAATTTTCCCTAATTTCAGATTCAATGACTTCAATTATTCTTGCAGGGTCGGTATTTCCACAAG
>WTIV01000149.1:8985-20424 GCA_011525095.1 Methanobacteriota archaeon | reverse complement strand
TCTCCACACAAAGCGATTTCACTTACACAGAAGACACCGTGAGTCTAGTTAGCGGTGGCTTCTCCACAGATTTTGAAAGAACAAACGGTGGATTCAGTGATGCAACCTCTCCTCCGTTGATGACGTCTCCCGGTTGGGAACATGGTACTCTAGGAGATGGATCTGTTCTCAATGACAATTGTAACACAGGTAACGAGTGTTGGGGTACAAACATGTACGATTTCGATAATGATTACACAACCGACGACAATGGTGCGTACTCAACGAGTTTGGTAACCCCTGCAATGGAAGTCGACCCAGGTGCTTTCATTGCCCGTTTCTCTAGTTGGCACGGTATGCATTGGACCCAAACTAACCCTGGTTCAAACCCTACTAACACCTACCACGACTGTGGTTATGTCATGGTCAGAAACTCATCCTCACCTAGTAACTTCCCACCTGTAGACCAGTTGTCTACATGGAGTTACGTTCCTTTCGACGTTGCTAATTCTACAGGAGTAGGTTATGTGAATGGTTTGTATCCAGTCGGATTCGGAAATGGTAAGATTCAATCTTGCGATACACTATCCGGAACTGATTATGCCCTAGGAGGAGAATCAACCCACCCAACACTCAACCCTGACGGTTGGGCAGACATGGCAGTAAACCTGCAATCTCACGCAGGAAAATATGTCCAAATGAAGTTCGTAATGAAGCACAATTCGGGCACAGGTGCCCCTGAAAACACAACAATGCCTGGCTGGTTTATTGATGATTTCCGAATGGGTAACCCACTTCCTCAGTCTGGATGGATGACTGTCAAGGGATTCACTCCAAAGCAGAATCCAAACCCTGGTTTCCCTGATGGATATGGTGTCCTAACATTAGAACAAGAAACAACTCCAACCAACTCCCTAACGGTTACTGCTCTAAGGGGCGGAACAACTGAAGTTGTCCTTGATAGAGACGGAAATCAAGTAACCAACCTTGAAGGGCCAATCATCGAACTGTGGGGCATCGATGCCTCTGAATATCCCGTAATCGACTTGCGATTTGATTTCGACACCGGTCAATACAAATTGTCCACTGCAGTTCTACATGGTATCACAATCGGAACCAGAATCGGAACAGGTCTCAATGATACTAACATAATCAGCAGTCCATCCATAATTGATGGTGTTTGGTACTCTCAAGGAGGTGCTGAACCAATAATTTACGAGCCATCAATTTTGGATTACTCTTTCAGCCCACCTATTCCAAGAACTAAGTTCTCTCAGCCAATAGTTGGAGTTACACCGGTGGTAATAGACAATTGTGCAGAGTCCGCAACAATCGAGTTGACTCTTCGAGACGAGACGATCCAAAACGTAACCGTTGGACAAAAGTGGGTTCCTGATAGCCCAATATTCGGGTTTTCTTCGATTTTATTCTACGAGAATCCATGCGATATGTCTGAGTTATGGTTCGACCTAGAATTCGGTCACAGTTCTACAGGAGTAGAAATCGATATTGCTAATGATGGCGATGTTGAGTGGGGAATGAATGAACCAGCATTCGGTGCATTCGGACGCCAAACAACCTTCTGGGCAGGAGCCGTAGATGGCATCAATTACGGCATGGACGGTTCAACACTTACCCTGAATATCAACGGTGAAGCAACAGGCGCTGGATTCATGTTACCAATTGGTTCAGAAATCAATCTGGCAGACGTAATTCTATACGACAATACAGCAGGTGCATTCGATCTATCACTTGTAGCAAGCGGTCAAGTTGTCGCTCTAGGAACTATGCCAAATCAATCCATATTGGCACACGAGACAATTTATCCAAGAATCGCTTTCAAGGATGCAATTAATTCTCTAATGAACAATCCTCTACTACAAGCATCATACATTGATGCTTACGGTAACGAATGGGCTACTTTCCAGTTCAAGGTTTCTAACCAAAATGCATCAAGCGGTACACAGGTTAGTGTCGGAAACCTAGACATTGTTTACGACTGGGAAACAACACTTGGAGCTGCAGCAAACTTCGACAGAGAGTTGAATCAGGGTATTGCATTAGGTAGTGGTGCACAAGTTGCTGTACCAATTGCACTTAGTGGTGGCTCGGGAGGAGCAGTTATGCTTTCAGACCTAGCAATTACAACTGCGTCAGGATATGACTCCTCTATTTCCATCACCGGTAACCCAACCGGCCTGTACCCTAATGGTGACATTATCGAAGTTAAGTCAATTCACAGCATTGACTCCTCTACAAATGCGGCATTTGCAGAGGCAAGGCTGAGGATGGAATCATCCAGTGGTTTAGTTGAGTTGTCATTCTCAGAACTTTCACTATTCAATGAAGCGTATGACCCAGACAACTTGGTTACGATGGAATCTTCTTCTTACACCGAGGTTGGAGACGAAATGCATGTGACGTGGAGATTCAGAGTAAACACCGCATGGGAAGATACTCCTGAACTGAGAATTTATGCAAATTTGATTGCGGACAACGGAGTTAACGGTTTGCCGGGCGCAGTTGTTCTTGCTCCAGCAAATGGAAATGCTATTGAAAACGATGCACTGATTTCCTCATTTGAGTTGAGAAATGATGCAGGTGACCTACAGGATTTGACTGCAGCAACATCAAACCAAAACATCAACCTGATGGGAAGTATCAGACTTGAAGGCCTAGATGTTGCTCCAGATCCAACAGCCTACAATTTGTCTCTTCAGCGCTGGGACGTGCAAACCGTAAACGGTACAGTTGTATCAGAATGGATTGAAATTTCAAACAAATCTGGCGTGATTGGGGGCAACTTTGACTGGGATGTTGACCTTGGTTCAACAGCAGCAGGTCAAGCAACATACCGCTTCATGATTGACGGATATGAAGGCGGAGATACTCTGTGTCCTCCTGCACCAATAGTTGCTGATTCCGACTGTGCGATTCCTTTCAATCTGTCAATCGATACTTATTCTCCTACGCTGATTAACATCTCCGTGTTGAAAGCAGCGAACTTCGACCAGTCGATTTGGTCGAATTGGAGAAACCTGGTCGATGACACATGGGTTCTTCCAAACGCTCAGCAAAAGGTAAGAGTTCTCGCTCAGGACATACCTGAACCTCCAACAAGTCTAGACATGTACTACTGGGTCGAGTATGACCACGATGCTGACATGGACGGAATCGCAGACCCTGATGAGTATGCAATTTTGACACTCTACAGCGATGGTAGCCTACCTACTGCAAACTACACTGGGACCTTCAGCGATGACGCAAACAAGGGACAGGATCCCCCAGGAAAGGTAAGCATCTATGTTGAGGGAACCGACATCGGTGGAAACCCAATCGATGGTGGAATGGCAGGCTTCGACAATGATTTGGTCACATATGTTTCAATGGATGCAAAGACTCCAAACATCAGAAATTTCTTCATCGAAGATTCAGATAGAAACCGGCTTCACAATCCAAGCGAAGGTGCTCCTTTCTACCAAGGACCTTGGAACATGACAATGTATGCTGGTAACCAGTACCATCTAATCGTGGAAGCTACCGATGAAAACGGATGGAGAGATATCAACTACTTCCAAATCGACCTAGGTCCAGATGACATGGTTGTTTACTACTCTCCAAGAAACGAAACAGCATGGACCGAATCTGATGATATTGAAATCATCGAAGCAGGCGATGACAGCGAAGGTCCACAAGTCCTCAGAATGGATGGCGGACGTCTGATTGATCCATTCGAAGATGAGTTCTATCTAGACTTGCCAATCAGAATGAACTGGGATATTATTGGAATCGGTGGAGGAACCATGATTCCACAACTCAGAATCAAGGATATGGACAGAGACCCGTCTTTGATGAGTGAAAGTGGTGGCAGACACAAGCAGCGCTGGGTATACAGTGATGGAATCCAACTCGACTTCAGAAACGGAATTACTCCTTCATTTACAGACATGGATTATCCATATTCGCAAGATGTTGAGGTTGCTTTCGTCTTCCCGAGTGATACAATTCTGATGGAAGGACAATATGCCTATGTTGACGGAATTAACTTCGGAGTATATGTTCTACCTGAAGGTGAATTCACTATCGAGATCACACGTCAGGAAGCAATGATGGATGGTAGTAAGGGATACTTCGCATACCCAGCTGGTGGTGCAGATGGTTCCAAGACAGATGGACCAACTCTACATACAATTGATGGAGGTGCGTTTGCAATTAACATTACAGCTCCACCAATAAACAACGAGTATACTTACACATTCAGGCTGGTGAACCTGCCTGATGGTGCGACAGACACAACCGCACAAATCTGTGATGGAAACAGTGCAAATGGTTGTGGTTCGTTCAAGATTAAAGTCGACGCAAGCCAGCCGGAAATCGATGATGATTCATGGGAAGCAAGTTCTGGATTGAACGGAGAAGTATTCGGTAACACAATGCCCTCCTCAACTCTAAATTGCGTTGACGTAGAGGCAGTAATCGAAGAGAACGCTGCACTAATTGCAGGAGAAGTTAACCTAATGTGGTCATATTACGTCGATGCTGACACCAATCAGACTTGGCCTGTCTACGGTCAGAAGTTCGGCATAAACCCACTTTCAGCTCCACTCGATTTGAAGATCCAAGGTGGAGACTACCTAGTGAGCGCAAATTGTGTAGATCTATGGCCTGACCCTGTTAGCCCGACACAATCTCAACTTACTGGAATCGACATCGTGTTGTGGATTGAGGGTAGAGACTCTGCTGGATGGGAAATTGAAGCAGGCGGTCCTACTGTCGGATTAGATGGAATTGAGGGAGTTAGCGGAATTTATTCGAGCGACCCAATTCACAATTCTGAATACAGACTCGTTTACGAAGAGGCATCATTCAAGGTCATAGACGTTAGAATGACACCAAAGAGCCCAGAAGTTGGAGATACGCCAGAATTAGAAATCACTCTGAAGAATGATGGAACCAAGGATGGTAACATCACCCTCGAGATTCAGTCGGTCAAGGATGGTGGATTCCCAACAACTGAGTTAACCTTCACAACCGATGAAATCGCAATGGGTACAACTGAGAATATCTTCGTTACAGACCTTGAGGTATTTGGAAATCCAACCAGTGGTATGTACTTCATTATAGTAGATGCAGAATCAAACATGCCTTTGTGGAACGGCTCAGAATTCTCTAAATCGTTCAACGTTGCTGAAGCATCTGATGATGAAGGATTCTTGTCAGGCTCTGGTATGCTGATAGTGATTGGATTGAGCACTCTAATTCTGATACTTCTGTTGGTAGTCGTTGTACTCGCTAGAAGAGGTTCTTCTGACGGCACTTACGAATATGAATACGAGTACGGGGAAGAGGTAGACAAAGCGGTAGTTGACCTGCCAAGAGCAGGACCTCCATCCGCTGGACCGCCGGCAGCAAGCGTTGATCCAGCCATGGCTGCAGCGATGGCTGAATTCCCACAGTGGGACCAAGCAACCATCCAAGGTTACTTCGACCAAGGTTGGGACATCGATAGCTTGAGAGATTGGGTAAACAACAATCAGTGATTCACTATGAATCTTGACTGGGAAGATATCCACTGGAAGGACCCCGATGGTGGCACAATTGTGCTGCACGGTGTCCTACCAACAGTGGTTTTGCCAAATGCAATGAGGCCTCGCCTCAATTGGCATGGCTTGGGTATTATGGGCTCCAGCGAGGAAGTAGAGGTTTGGGCTGAAGAAGAAAAAGCAGAGGCTGAAGATTCTGGAATCAATTTAGACAGCGCAATTCTCAACGGAGGGCTGGATGGACTTTATCTCGAAATGCTCGCCTATGGAGTCGAAGGATTACAAGTGGGAAGATTTCCAGACCCTGAACCAAGAAGGCTTCACAAAGCAGCGGTCAACCACGACCGTCCAGTATACTTCATCGAACCAGATATGGATGACGAAGAATGGGCAGAGTTCCTTGGTAAGGAAGCTAAAGCGATGACTAGGCCACTAAAATTAGCAAGGATAATTTTCACATCAAGGCGATGGAGAAAAGGAATCAAGCGCATGCGAAAGCACGTGGTTGAGCAACCATCTAGAGAGCCTGACGGCCTACAAGCAGCGAGTGCTCTTGCAGCAACTTGGTGGACATTGAACCGAGAAAATTCAGTGGAGGAATTGAATCAACAAAAGGATCTCAGATTCGCCTCTCGACTACGTGGTGCTTTATCGAGTCTTAGAGATGAACACGGGGACGATGCGGTTCTGCTGGTACCGATTCAACAAGCATGGAGAGCGTCTATGTTATCTGCTCTGAAGGCGTTACCTGATGCAGAGAGTTCATTGCTTGGCGCTTCATCGCATGGAGAGGAGGAGTGATTATGTCAGGTGCGAATAACATCGAAGTTCGTGTAGAGAACTTGCTTGCAAGATTCACTCCAACACCCAGAGTCGACCTCGAGGAAGCCGTCGAAAGACTGGGTGGGGTCGTAAACGGCGATGTAATCATTAAGATGCTAGATAGACCACGCGCAACACTAATTATTGATTCTGAAGGAAGAATCGTTGTTCATGGAACTCATCGAATTGAGGCTGCACGTGCTGCAGCCAAAGAAATGCTCCTTAGAATGGGTAGAGATGATTCAGGGCTTGTGACAGAACTCGGTCCTATTGTAGCTTCATTCAACTTTGGAGAGCCTATTCCAATAGAAAATGTCAGGATGAACTTAGGAAGTGGCACTTCATCTATGGATGAAAGACTCGGCTGCTTGAGGATAAATGACACGAGGCACGATTTGGAGCTACTGATTTGGCCTACCGGTAGAACCGTTGCTCTGAATGCTAGACATCCGAACATGGTAGCAATGTCTGCAGTACATTGGAAATCGAAGTTCGCAGACAAGAAATCGTTCAAGGTGTGATGGCATGGATTGGAGGGGGCCAATCCTAGACGACCATTTTCATTTAAACAGGAATGGTCGTTTTTTGGATGCGGCAAGAGACTTCCAAAGAGTTGGTGGAACCGACTTAGTATTGGTTCATTGTCCTGATTTCGCATCACCTCCGGTGACAAGAGAGGGCCACTCCGAAAGTTATGCAGACACGATTGCTATGGCGCAAGAAGTGCGAGATTTAGGTCTCGGAGTTAGAGTTATTTTAGGGCCACATCCTGCTGCATTCGCTCATCAATTTGATTCACTTGGCGAAAGAGCTGAAGAGAATTACTGGGATAGTATAGAGACTGCATTGCATTATGTCCACGAGGGCTTAGCTCATGGAATTGGAGAAGTTGGTAGACCTCATTGGCCAGTATCAGATGAAATTTGGAATCGCTCAAACAAATTGCTACAAGAAACCATGGAGTTAGCGGCAAAGGAAAACATTCCACTACAACTTCACGTTGAGGGAGAGTCGGACCTAACCTATGGTGAGTTAGCACAAATGGCTGACAGTGCGGGTTTAGCAAGAGAAAAGTTGGTGAGGCACTATGCGCCGCCACGAGTAGACGAATCATACACTCACGGCTTAACTCCTAGCGTTTTAGCAGGTAGTGGTTCAATCGAGGAATTAATGAGTACTTTTGAGTCTTCATCGCACGGTTTTATGCTTGAAACCGACTATATGGATGACCCAAGAAGGCCTGGTGCAGTTCTAGGTCCTAAAACCGTGCCAAAGCGGACAAGGCAACTCCTTGAGGCAGGATTGGATGAGGAAGTCCTGTACAACACACACTTTGACTTACCTGAGAGAATATATGGTGCGATTTAACCAAGACTTCATGACCTTGTTCATTATCGGGAAGAGTGGTGGAAACATGAGAAGAGCGTTATTCATCTCCGTTCTAATGTTGTTTTTACTAGTTCCAACCAACGTTGAAGCGCAGGGCACTCCTATAGGCGTTGAGATTGACTGTGACCAGTCTACAATTAACATCAATGCCCATCCTGAACAAAATCAACCGGTATCGGTTTCATGCACTGTGAAAAACACGGGTTCCTTTGCTCAAGATATCAGCATTGAGAGCGATGTTGAAGGAAACGACTTCTCATTAACACTTTCAGAGGATTCATTTGAACAAGTCGCTGCAGGTGAAGAAATGTCATTCGATGCTGTCTTCGCAGCATCGCCTCGAATCGCTGTAACCACCGAGGATTTCACAATCACAGGTCGTGTCACAAGTTGGGGCATGGAGCCGGTGATGGTTCCGTGGGGTCAAATGAATTCAACCGGCCAAATTGCAGGTACTGTGAACTCATTGCCATACTCTAGGATGGACTTGGAAGTCTCAAATCCATCCGCCAGGAATATCGAGGTTGGCGAAGAAGCAGCAATCCAATTTACAATTTTTAATGATGGAAACAGAATCGACAACTTAGAGGTTCAAATTGTTAACCTTCAGGAATTGGAAGATGCTGGTTTCAAATTTGTCTCGGATCCCTTCTTTAGAGCAACAGTTAATCCAGGCTCATCTTCTGACCAAGGGGACATCATTTTGCAAGCACCTGGCGAGGCTTCAAGCGAAATCTCAGTTCAGGTTGAACTCAGAGCTTTCTCAAGTCTAGACCCCGATGCAGAGCCTAGTGAGGTCTCAATCAGAGTCAATGTTGCAGCATCAAGTGGCGGGGGAGGTTCAATTGGCATAGACGATATAAGTTCTATGGGCGAAGACAGCGTTGCAATAATCGCAATGGGTGCGGGCGGTTTGATCGCTGTGATCTTCCTTCTTGTAATCATTTCAAGGCTTACCAAGAAAGCTGGCAAGCAGAAAATTGCAGCGAAGGAAGCCAAGAGGGTCGCCAAGGCTGAAAAGAGGGCAAAAAAATCAGGCCGCAAGGCTGGGAAGAAAGCGGGAATCTCTGAGGAGCAAATCGCTGAAGAGTTTGATGACGACCTGGATTTCGATGACTTGGATGATTTGGATGATGATTTTGATTTTGAGGATCTTTAGACCGCAAATCGAAAAATCGCAAACTCCCTCTCAATAGGCTCTGTATCCAGTTTTTTGATGAAAACAGTCATAGGCGTAATGGCAAGGGTGACACCTACCCTAAGGGTAGGTGCCAAAGATGCTTGGTTTACAAGGTAAAGTTGCATTTGTTTTTGGAGTGGCGAGCGAAGACTCAATCGCATGGGCGATTTGTAAGAGTCTTGCAGAAGCTGGGGTGACATTATACCTCGGTTATCAGAAGAGATTCATGTCAAGAGTTTTCCAACTAAAGGACAAACTTCCTGCAATCGCAGGATTCTATCCTCTGGATGTTGCATCAGATGCAGATACGAAGGAATTTTTCGATGCATTCAGTAAGGACAATCCTGGTCTAAAAGCAGACATTATGATTCACGCAATTGGATTTGCACCTAGGGAATGTTTCGATAGGCCAATCTTGTTTGTCGATGATGAAAGTATCAACACAGCATACACCATTTCTGCGAACTCACTTCAGCGTTGTCTAAAGTTTGCACTGCCATACCTAAACCCCGGGTCCTCAACAATTACGCTAACCTATGCTGCATCGACTAGGCACGTTCCATCTTATGGAATCATGAGTATGGCAAAAGCGGCCCTTGAATGTTGGACAAGAGAGTTGGCTTGCCACCTTGGGCCAGAAGGACACCGTGTAAATTCGATATCTAGTGGTCCAATAAGAACAATCGCTGCTAGCGGAATTCCGGGCTTTGACAATATCTTAGACCACGTCGCAGCAAATTCTCCACTGCGTCGCAATGTAACACAATCAGACGTTGCAGGGTGTACGACTTGGCTTGCAAGCCCTCTCTCTTCAGGAGTTACAGGACAGTGTATCCATGTCGATGCAGGGTATTCGATTACGATGGTGCCCCCGAGTATAATGGGAGAGTGATTTCATGTCGGTTACTACAGCGGACGGAAAGCAAGTCGATGGCCTCAACCAAGCACCTTTCGAACCGATTGCGGTAATCGGTATGGCTGCATTAATGCCTGATGCAACCTCTATTGACGAATTTTGGCAGAACATAATCGACGCACATGTCTCGATTAAAGAGGTATCAAAGGACCGTTGGGATCCAGACATTTACTGGGAGAATGGTGCCCCTGGGAATGTAACTGAAGGCAAGACATACTCAAAAATTGGAGGATTTGTCGAAGGGTATGAGTTCGATTGGAGAAGATGGAGACAGCCTCCTGGAACTCTTCCTCAAATCGACCCATGCCAACTTTGGGCGGTAACGGTCTCAGCAGATGCAATCGATAATGCAGGTTATGGTGAAGGAGGTAAAACGCTTGACAGAGCGCGTACTGGCGTAATTTTCGCTAATGCACTGGGTGGAGAAAATCGTTCAGAATCTAATATCAGAGTCTACAGCGCAGAGATGCGTCAAATTGCAATTGACAACGGAGCAACACCTGAACAAGCCGATGCTATGGTTGAGAAAATGTGCGAGGGCACACCTCGAATAGATGAAGACACAATGCCAGGAGAATTGGCCAACGTCGTAAGTGGAAGAGTTGCCAACCTTCTCGACCTGCAAGGTCCAAATTACTCTACTGATGCGGCATGTGCATCATCAATGGCAGCACTACTGGATGCCTGCCGATTATTGCAAACTAGGCAAGTAGATACTATGCTTGCAGGAGCAACCGATCGCTGTATGGAAGCTCCAACTTATGCGAAGTTTAGCGCAATCGGCGCCCTTTCACCTTCTCATTCTACACCTTTCGATGCTAGGGCAAATGGCTTCGTCATGGGTGAGGGTGCTGGTGTTTTACTGCTAAAGCGCCTATCGGATGCAATTGATGATGGCGACGATATCAAAGCGGTAATCAGAGGCGTAGGAGGTTCATCTGATGGAAGGGGAAAGGGAATTACTGCACCTAGTCAAAGAGGGCAGGTTCAAGCGGTCAGTCGAGCATACGCTCAGGCTGGTTACGACCCTTCAACCGTAGAACTGGTTGAGGCGCACGGAACTTCAACCAAAGTTGGAGACGCAACCGAATTGTCTACTCTTTCCCTGCTTTGGAAGGGACTAGACGGTGGCGACCACATCGCAGTTGGCTCGGTCAAGAGCCAAATTGGCCACTTGAAAGCAGCCGCCGGAATTGCAGGCATAATGAAAGCCTGTAACGCTGTTTATCACGCAACAATACCGCCAAGCGCAGGTTTCGTAACTCCCAATCCAACTGTTGAATGGGATGAGATTCCATTCTTTGTGCCAACAAAAGCTCTGGATTGGGCAAAGCCAGATTCAAACCCTAGAAGAGCAGGAATTTCCGCATTCGGGTTTGGTGGAACCAATTTCCACGTAACTCTCGAAGAATACGTTCCGGATTATCACGCAGAAATAGTTGAGGAATGGAGTGGTAGATGGGAGGCATACGCAGGCATATCAGCATCCAGTTCTTCCAAGCCGTCAATGACACATGACGAACTAAAAGCGGTAGAGGGTGGATTGTTACTTCTATCAGGAGACTCGGTTGATACAGTCAAATCTAAGTTGTCTGCAATTTCGTTCACCG
>WTIV01000149.1:4115-8885 GCA_011525095.1 Methanobacteriota archaeon | reverse complement strand
CTGGAGTTGGAGAAGTTTGGGCAAAAGCAGACGTGACTATGGTCGATGTATTGGATGGAGAAACGCTTTCTTCATTCGTACTTCGTGAAAACCTCACCGATGAAGAGAAAAAAGAGGCTGAATACAAACTCAAGCAAACAGAATATACTCAGCCTGCCATGCTAACTGCAGACCTTGCAATTGAGGCAGCACTCAATGCCCATGGCCACCAACCTGACATGGTTGCTGGACATAGTTTAGGAGAATACGCGGCTCTGATGAGTGCAGGAATCTTGGATATGGACGGCGCTCTAAGAGCAGCCGCTGCACGTGGAACTGAAATGGGAAGCGTGGAGATTGACGACAAGGGATTGATGGCAAGTGTCACTGCTCCTTATGAGAGAATTGCAGAAATCATCGAAGAAGTTGATGGATATGTCATTGCAGCGAACAAGAACTCTCCAAAGATGACGGTGATTGCTGGTGAAACAGAACCGGTCAAAGCAGCGATGTCAAGGTTTGAGGCAGAAGGTTTCCAAACCGTTGCACTAGCAACAAGCCACGCATTCCACTCAAGAATCGTTGCTCCTGCAAATGAACCTCTTCGAAGATTCCTCGAGGGACTTGAAATCAATTGGCCAAACATTCCTATCACCAGCAACGTTGATGGCGGCTGGTATCCAATGGATGACGGAGGAGACTCCAAGACCGCTGTATTGTCAAAACTAGCACCTCAGATGGCATCTAGCGTAGAATGGACTTCACAAATTAATTCGATGTATGATGCTGGAGCTAAGATATTTTTGGAAGTAGGTCCGAAACGAGCTCTAACGGTATTCGCCTCACAAATTTTGGAAGGAAAGCAAGCAATTCCAGTGATGACAAATCATCCCAAGGCTGGGGGAATCGCCACCTTCCTATCCGCACTAGGAACACTAGCACTAGCCGGCCGCCCACCAAATTGGCCTGGTCGCGACAGTCCGCATTTAACCGAAGCATTCCGTGCAGGCCCAATCGAGGCTCAAGGTGGATCAAAGAAACCTACCACACCACTTCGTGAGAGAAGTAAGCCACTTCCATCAAAGGGTGGCGAGGTTGTAACTCAAACCGTTGTAAAGTCTAGTGACGCATATGTTGACCCTGATGCCGCAAAGAAGACGTTGGTGGGAGAACTGATTGCTGCTCACACAGGTTACCCTGCCAAATTCTGTCAAGGAAATGTCGACATGCGTGCGGTTCTCGGCATGAGTGATGACCAAATTCAAAGTGTTATCACAACAGTTCATGCTCGATGTAGTACTGACCCTGATTGGGACATCACAGTAGCAAAAACACCTGGAGATATCACAAGGTGGATTACTTCCGCTCCAACTACACAGAGTAAGGCACGAGTCACAAAATTGGATGACAGAGCAGTCGACCCATACGTGGTTACTGGTATTTCACTAGGTTTACCGGGTGGAGAAAGAGTATTCGATGAAGGTAATTTTGAGAAATTAGTTCGAGGAGAGACTTGCATTTCTGAGGTAAGCGATGAATACAAACAGAGACTGCTAGACAAGAACCTAGTTCGCTTGATCAAAGGTAGAGATGGCAGCGTAGGAATGGAGGCTGCAAAAGAATTCGGCGACATTCCACAATTGGCGGGCGTCATGTCTTCATTCGACCCAGAAGAGGAGTTTGGAATCGAGGCAAAGATTGCCGCAGCATGGGATATCACAACCCAGTTAGCTTGCGCGTCTGGATTGATTGCGCTCAGAGATGCAGGAATTCCTCTTACACCTGTTGAGCAGGTCGGTAAGGGTGGATTGAGATTAATCCGCTCCTGGCAAATGCCTGCTGCATACAGAGACAGGACAGGTATCGTATTCGCATCTTGTTTCGCTGGCCACCAGATGGCTGCAAAGCATGCAAAGATGAATGGCGATGATGGAGAGGGTAGATTCGACAGAAGGTATCTGTTCCAAATTCTAAACATGGGCCATTCACAATTCGCACAACATGTAGGCATTAGAGGACCGAACACCACAATCAACCTAGCATGTGCCTCAGCAACTGCGGCATTCGGCGTTGCAGAGGATTGGCTATCAAATGACAGATGTGACAGAGTGGTAATCATCTCTGCAGACGATGTCACAGGCGATGATTTGTGGGAGTGGATCGGCTCAGGATTTGCCGCAAGTGGCGCAGCATCGACTCATAACGTGGTTGAGGAGACCGCTTTGCCTTTCGATAAAAGAAGAAATGGATTGATTCTCGGGATGGGGGCAGCAGCATTCGTAGTTGAAAGAAAGTCTGAGGCTGATGCAAGAGGTGTTCAACCGATGGCGGAAATTCTCGGCAGCAGAATTTCGAATTCAGCGTACCACGGAACTCGTTTAGATGTCGACCACGTAGCACAAACCGTCAATGAATTTGTCACTGAAATGGAAGAGCAATGGGGTCTTGATAGGCACCAAATGGCTCCAGACACCGTATTCTTCTCTCATGAAACATACACTCCTGCAAGAGGAGGTTCTGCCCAAGCAGAAGTCAAAGCATTGCGCGAAACATTTGGCCAGAGTGCAGACGCATTAGTAATTGCAAACACCAAAGGTTTCACCGGGCATCCGATGGGTGTCGGAATTGAAGATGCCTCGATGTTCTACGGTTTGTTGACCGGCAGAATTCCACCAATTGCCAACCACAAAGAGGTTGATCCAGAATTAGGGAATCTCAATCTTTCAAAGGGAGGAGATTATCCAAATCTAAAGTACGGAATGCGATTTGCCGCTGGTTTCGGTAGCCAAATCGGGCTTTCACTCGTAAGGAAATACGAGTACACTGGAGATAGAATCGACAAGGCAAAGTTGCTTGCTTGGAATCAATCACAAGCAGGCACCTCGAATCTTGAGTTGCGCGTTTTGAAGAATAAACTCGTTGCATATGTCGACGGTGAAAATAATCTGCATGGTGGAATTCAAGGAGAGGAATACGCAACTGCATCGACACAATCTGTCTCTTCAGCACCAGTGGTTGCAGCGCCTGTCGTAGTCAAACAAGAGCCAGCACCTGTCATCGAGCAACCGAATCCTAAGCCAGTTGCGGCTCCAACTCCTGTGCCGGTATCAGTGCCAGCAGGAGATACAACTCAAATCGTGATTGAAGTGGTCGTAAACCACACAGGATATCCTGCTGACTTCGTCGAATTAGACCAAGATTTGGAAGGGGAGTTGGGAATTGACACCGTGAAGCAAGCTGAAATCATGGCAGATATCCGTGCTAAGTTTGGACTGCCGGTTGACGAGGATTTCATTCTCTCGGATTATCCAACGCTGAATCACATGATTGCATATATTCACAAAATGCAGGGTGGAGAAGCACCTGTTGCCGTTGCAGCACCTGTAGAGGCTGTGGAGCCAACGCCTCCAGTTGAAGCACCTGTGCAAACACCTGTTGCAGAGGTGGCAACACCACCAATACAATCCTCTGGAGATGTATCCGAAATTCAACCGAAGTTGATTGCGGTAGTTGTCAAGCACACCGGATACCCTGAAGATTTCATTGAGATGGACCAAGATCTGGAAGGAGAATTAGGAATTGATACAGTAAAGCAAGCCGAAATCATGGGTGATGTTAGAGAAATATTCTCATTGCCAGTGGATGAGGACTTTGTGCTATCTGAGCATCCAACGCTCAACCACTTTGTTGATTACATTGTGAAAATGACCGGAGGTGTTCCAGCCACATCAACTGCGCCAGCGGTAGTAACAACACCTGCAGAGCCAGAACCTGTAGCCGCTGTTCAGATACCTGCACAGGCTGCACCAGTTAGTGTAGTTAATTCGGGTGATACAGGCGATATTGAGCCCAAACTAATCGGCGTAGTTGTGAAGCACACAGGATATCCTGAAGACTTCATCGAAATGGACCAAGACCTAGAGGGAGAATTGGGAATCGATACCGTAAAACAAGCAGAGATTATGGGAGACGTTAGAGAAATCTTCTCTCTACCGGTAGACGAAGATTTCGTGTTATCGGACCATCCTACATTGAACCACTTCGTATCATATATTGTCAAGATGAAAGGTGGAGGCGAGCCAACCCCGCCATCGACACCAGTGCCTGCTTCGACCCCAGCAGAGCAGCCCATTTTTGCTCAGACAAATACGGCAGAACCAACTGCAACAGTAACAGCTTCCAAGGCACGCAGATGGCAAGTCGAAGTCGAACCGTGCCCTGCTGTGGCAGAAGGACTTCCAATTGGTGGAACAATCGTTCTAACTCAGGATAGTTGGGGAGTTGCAGATGCACTAGCAACTAGGCTCTCAGCAAAGGGCCTATCAGTTGCTAAGGTCGGATTTGAATTCGGTGCTAAGTCGGTAACTGAACAAGAAGAGTTGTCCGGACATACCTACAGAGCAGACCCAGGTAGCGAAGAGCAAATTGCAGAAATTTGTTCGAGAATTTCAGGCGTAGGCGGAATAATTCACCTTGCCCCACTTTCATTGACAGGCAGTTCATGGGAAAGCGAAGGAGCATCGAACCAAGTGAACTTAGCAGCACAATCTTGGTTTGGCCTCCTGAAGGGACTTGATTCCCAATTAGGTGCCCTATCATCGGGAATCGTTGGCAGCGTGTCTGCCCTTGATGGCAGGCATGGAAACCGAGGTGAGAGATTCAATTCCCTTGCTTGCGGTGCTAGCGGTGTAACGAAATCATATGCATTTGAGAGAGAAAACCTCCGATGTCGTGCACTCGATATGCATCCTGAATTGATAATTGATGCAGATGCCGCTGCAGAGATTATCG
>WTIV01000149.1:0-4015 GCA_011525095.1 Methanobacteriota archaeon | reverse complement strand
TGGTCAGAAGAGCAACTCAACTCACGGAAGATGGCACTCAGAGAATCACTGATGGCTGAATCAGAAAGCGGTAAGGTCACGATGGTCGAATGGAATAATGCATGGATGAAGTTGACCAGAAGCATGGACATCTACCGCACAATTAGCGAAATAGAATCGACAGGTAACAACGCGGAATACCATTCGGCAAATGTCACAGACTCGGGTGCAATTAGCGCTGCAGTAGGTGATAGAATCGTGACTGGAATCGTACACGGTGCAGGATTAGAGGAATCCAAACTTGTGGCAGATAAGACTTGGAGCACATTCGATTTGATTGTCAGAGTCAAGATTGATGGTTGGAAGGCATTAGCCTCCTGTGCAACAGACTCACTGAGATTCGCCTGTGCTTTCACTAGCGTTGCAGGAAGGTTCGGAAACGGTGGACAGACCGATTATGCAGCAGCGAACTCAATTCTCGATGCAGAGATGGCACGCCTAACTGCGAATTCAGAATGCAGAGCGGTTGCAATCGGTTGGACTGGTTGGCGAGATGTTGGAATGGCAACACGTGGTTCAATTGAGGCAGTATTCGAATCAGCCGGCATCGAAACTTTGGCTGTTGAAGACGGAGTAGAGATATTTGTTGGCGAAGCACTCGCAGGCGGAAAGAGGCGAGTCCTTGGCTGTGGTTCTCTTGGTTTGATGGACCGCTACGATTCGTTCAGAGATGCACCATTGAAACTTCCAGCAGAGATGGCAGCAGCTATCGCAGACCCACGAAGGTTCCCTCTGATTGACAAATTAATTTCATTGGATGAAGGTAAGTCACTAACTTCACAATGTACCTTGTCTGTGAAAGACCATCCATTCTTGAGCGACCACGCCATCGATGGAGTCCCCTACCACCCAGGCGTGATGGCTATGGAGATGTTTGCAGAAAATTCACTGCTATTACTCCCAGGCAACCATTTGGCTGGATTTGAAGAGGTTACATTCGGTTTGCCTATCAAGATAATGAAGGGTGCAATGACGGTTCGTGTTGAGGCAGAATTGGTTTCCACCCAAGAAGATTTGAGTTGGGTAAAGTGCAGACTTGTATCAGACTTGGTCAATTCAAAGGGCGAGGTATTCGGCGAACCAAGGCTGCACCACGAAGCTAAGGTTAGGTTGGTTGCAAGTAGTGAAGACATGACGCCATTCCTCGAGAGTGAAGTAAAGTCACTGCCTGAAATCGGCACACCACCGGATGGTGAACTTCAACACCATTCCAGTTTCATTTACTTGAGATACTTCCACGGCCCTAGATTCCAGTCACACGGCGGTGTCCTTCGTGGAATCGAAGGCGGAGTAGATGGAATCGCACTGATGAGGCATCAACTGCCTACAACCGATCAATTTGCTCTAGAAAGTGATGGAGAAGAGGTACTTCTCGAAGCATTACCAATGCTAATAGAAGCCGGTTTCCAAAATGCTGGCTTAGCCGCAATGGAAAGCGATGGATTCTCCAGCCTACCGATTGGGATCGAGTGGTCTACTATGCTAAGGGTACCAGAAGCAGAAGAAAAACTCAGAGTGCGCTCAGTTAAGGTCGCAACAGAAGATGCAGGTGTTACCGTTCACGACGTCGTCGTTGTTGGAGATGATGATGCACCTGTATTGTCTCTGAAGGGATTGAGGCTCAAGGCGATGGGTGAAGTCCCAGAAGACCAAAGATTCACTCTTTCGAGGTGAAATGATGGAAATAATGGGTCCTTTGCAGGGTCCCAAGATGTTGCTTGCTAGAATGCCAATTCAAGAGTGTAGCAGTATTTTCTCAGAAGATATTCCGAGGGCTACACAAAAGAGGCTAAACGACCACAACTCCGGCCGCCTCCTCCTAGAGATGTGTGTTCAGGCTTGGGGCTTACCACTGGATTCTCTTGAAGTGCTTCGAACCGAACATCGCGCACCCTACCTCTCATGGATAAGCGGAGTTTGGAAAAATGAGCCTTTACCTGGAATCAGTATAGGCCATTGCGAGGATTGGGCGGTATGCGCATTGGTAGAACCTGGCTATTGGATTGGTATCGATGCAGAGAAAAAAAATCGCCAGATTCAGGCCAACGCATTTGACATGATGGCTAAAGGTGAGGAGTTGAATTTTCTAATTGAAAATTCAAAAATGGCTATTGAAATTTGGACAGCAAAAGAGGCGGTTCAAAAAGCCGAAAAACTCGGAATGCACCTTAATCCCCGAGACATTAATTTGGAGAATCATCAAGTCGATTCTTTTGTCTACGACGACCTATTTGTTTCAGTCTCATGGAGAATGGCCGGAGAAAATCCACGAACGGCTGAAGACGATTTATTGGATAAAACCGCACAGGCGATGAAGGAGAATCCAGACTTCTCCGTTGGGTGTAAAACAGTTAGGAATAACCTCTGACAGAGTATACACTCTTTGATTAATGATAAGTTTCGAGAGGATACACATGGACAAAGGCCTGTGGAAGTGGATATCATCCTCGGCCATTGTTGCATCCATGTGTTGCTTACCTTCTGTTGTCATGGTAATGTTCGGTCTTGCATCAGTCTCAACTGCTGCTGCCCTCTCAGATACTCTGTACTGGGGCAAAGACGGGTACTGGTGGTTTAGACCAACGGTTCTTGGCATAGCAGCGGTAATGGTCGCTATCGGGATTGTATCCTACTTTAGGAATCAAGGGGTCTGTACATTGGATGACGTGAAGCGTGAGAGACAGAAAGTGATCAACGTCTCTTTGCTAGCGTTTACAATCGCAATTCTAGGATATCTTTTCTTCAACTACGTTGTGTTGGAAATTCTAGGAATCGCTGTAGGACTTCCATGGGAGGACGATGCATTCTGGAACTAGTCTTGGTTGGCTATTGCCCACTGTTCTAGAATAAGTTCTTCGTCACTAGCTACCGAAGACTTCCCTTTCCAAGTTATCTCACCAGCTTTGTTCACAAACATGGTTGTACCAGGTGATGTAATTCCTAGATCTTGGCCTTCTTTGTCACCCAGTAGGAATTTGTAGGTTGTAAGGTTGGTGTTGGTTTCATCACCTTCATCGTCGTAAGCATCTGCACTGTCATGCCAGTCTTCGAAACTGACTTCTGAGCCATTATCGGTTGACATTACCATTACTGGCAATTCAGCTTGCGCATCCCATATTGTATGCATGAGATTGAAACAAGGACTATTGCACCACTGGGCAGAGAAGACAACAATGTATGCCTGGCCATCTAATTTTGTGCTTGACCAATTGGTGCCATCATCGGTTAACTCATCCCACTCTGGGAATAATTCAATCTCTTCTACATACTCCCCTTCAGACGAGTCCTCCTCGCTGCTATCATCGCTTGTACAACCAGCAAGGACCAGGCAGAAGCTCAACAGCAACACCAGAAACTCTCTACGCATGGAACCACAACGCAACAGACTGTTTCATTAATCCTACGTCTTAATATCACGCTTCAATAAATAAGTCTCCAATGGCTACGCTTGGCCATGCGAAGAATGCTGGTATATTTGATGGCAATCGGAATGATTGCGATGTGCGTATCTGCGACAGAATCAGATCTAGATGGCGATGGAGAGAACGATGATGTTGATTTAGACATTGATGGTGACGGATTGAACAATACAAATGACTCGTGCCCGCTTGTCTTTGGCACATCTTCAATGTTAGAGTTCGGTTGTCCAGATTATGATGAAGATGGAATCCCTGACCATCTTGATTGGAATAGAGACGGCGATGCTTGGGATAACGATGAAGACGATTGTCCTATGGTGCCGGGTACCTCGAAATTTGTTTTGAAGGGATGCAAGGATATGGATGGTGATTTCATGCCTGATATCTACGATGATGATGCGGATGGAGATGGAATACGTAATGAAATGGAGAGGGCGGCGTCAACAGGCCTTGTGATGTATGACCCTTACAATTTCAATTCAAAACCATCCGATGTAGATGAAGACACAATTCCGGATGTTCTAGATGATGATGCTGATAATGATGGAATCTCGAAT
>WTIV01000131.1 GCA_011525095.1 Methanobacteriota archaeon | reverse complement strand
TTACCAATATTCTTCGCATCATGGATGTGTTGGTGTGCTTTCGCTACGTCCTTAGCATCGAAAACCGAGTCGATTACGGGTTTGAGATGACCTTCCTTCACTCCTTCCATAATTCTGTGGAGTTGTTGTGCCATCGCTTCTTCGTCTTTCCAAGTCCCCATGTGGACACCGAATACGCCTCTATTCCTTGTCATAAGGCGTAAAGCATCGAATTTTGGAGTCTTTCTCAATGCAAAGAAGGCTTTCAATAGAGAACGCTTTGACGTTGGAGCAGCCGAAGAAAGGCCGTAAGTGTACAACTTACCACCTTCGGCAAGACAACCCAAGCTTCTAGCTAGATTGTCTCCACCAATTGGGTCTAGGATATGGTCAACCCCTCTTCCATCGGTTGCTTCTTTCACAACTTTTGTGAAATCTTCGTTGTGTCTATCGATTGGTATTCCACCAAATGATGTAATGATGTCAGATTTGTGTCCCGAAGCAGTCGCCCAGACTTGCTCAATACCTGCCCATTGGCATAATTGGAGTGCTGCTGTCCCTACCCCTCCTGCTCCGCCATGAATCAAAACTGTCTCACCTTTCTTGAGATGGCCCAAGTAATGCAACATGTGGTGTGCGGTTAGGTAGGTTACTGGCATGGCTGCAGCTTCATCCAAGCCCATCTCATCAGGGATTGGAATTACTCTTGATACCTTGACTGCGACATGACTGCATTGGCCACCTGTCGGCATCGCTGCAACAATTCTCTGGCCAATTTCAAACTCGGTTACACCATCTCCAAGTGAGTGTATTACTCCACTGACTTCATATCCGGGAGTAAATGGAAAGGGAGGTCTTGGCTGGTATAGACCAAGTCTCATCAGCGTGTCAGCAAAATTAATTCCTGCATAGTGAACCTCAACGCAGACTTCTCCTTGGTTAGGAATTGGCATCTCTATGTCCTGTATTTTCAGAACAGAGGGTGAGCCCGCTTTTGTGATGGAAACGCAGTAAGCCATGCCATCGCTAGAGCGACTGTAGTTTCAATGCTTGCCTAAAACAATCACTTTTGATTATTCGTCTGGATTATACTCAGTAACCCGTATTCCAAGGCGACCTTTTCTTGCAGGCCTCTGCATGATTTTTTCGTACTTTGATTCAAATGCTGATTTCAGATCTATTTTCATCGCAAGCGAGTGACCCATTAACAAAATCAAAACATCAGCCATTTCTTCTGCACACTCTTCAATCGGCTTACCCTTGGTGACTGCTGCTGCTAATTCACCTAATTCCTCAACAGTTAGGGCAATCCTGTAACCCATATCATGTCCATTATTTCCAGCGAAATCGTGTTTGTGATGGAATGCTGCGACTTTACGCATCATTTTACTCCATTCATCATCTTCTTGGCTATCTAACCAATCCTCGACGCCTCGGCCCATGGGACCTGTTTTGTCACAAGAGAATTAGTCATTGCGTGAATGCCTTGATGCACTCAATCACAGGTCCAAGCTTAGATTCCGCTGTGGAGGACACTTCTTCGTGATTCAAATCCTTACTTGAATCACCAGGTTCTCGGCCCGCAGCCCAATTACTTGATACGATAATTGCTGCATATGGGAGATTTAATTCAGCTGCCAACTTACATTCCCTAGGCATAGTCATTCCGACTACTTCCCCACCTAGTTTCTCTATCGCATCGATTTCTGCCTTAGTCTCAAAGTGTGGACCATGAGCCAACCAATATGTTCTGCTCAATTTTAGATCTGGTTGCAATTTTGACAACACTGCTTTCAGTTTCTCATTCATTCCTGCATCGAATGGTTCAGTCATTGAAGTGAACTTAGCATCATCATTTGAGAATGTAGATTCAATACCTGTGAAGTCAATGTACTGATGAGCGTACCCGACTGAGCCAGGAGGGAAGTCTTGTGGAATAGTGCCTACCGAGCATATTGCCAAAATCGATTCTACACCAGCATTTGCTAATGCCATTATGTTGGCATGATGATTTATTGAATGAGGAGGAGTAGTGCCTTCTCCGTGATGTCTCTCTACGAAGAACAGTTCATTATCTCCGCTTTTAACACAGAGTAATGGTACACTTCCGTACTTTGTCTCGACAACTATCTCATCACTCCTAGTAACTTCTAACTCACTAGTTGCAAGGCTGGTCATGGCCGTGCCGCCAATGAGGCCTAGGCGCATCATCTTTCAACTCACTCAAGGAGGCGAGCGACGATATCAGCCTTAGTTCCAGAAGTTGCAACTCCTGCAGCCTTTGCCTTCTCAACTAACTCATCCTTCTTCAGTTTCATTAGTGAAGCCTCGGTTTCAGCCGGTGCTTCTTCAGCGACTTCTTCGACTTCTTCTTCAGGTTCTGCAGCAGGTTCGACCTCTTCTTCTGAAGGTGTTTCAACAACTTCTTCTTTCTCAGAGATTGATTCCATTGCTTCTGCTGCTGCTAGTAGACCAGCTTCTTCACCGTCATCTGCATCATCTTCTTCGGCTGCTGCTAGTGCTGCCGCTTTCTTTGCCTTGAGTTCTGCTTCTTGGCGAGACTCTTCAGCATGGATTTCATCTAGAGTTGGTCCCTTTTCAGTAACTACACCAGATTGCAATAATTGGCTCTTGCGAATTACAACATTTCTGCAAGGATAAATTGCCTTTACTGCGTTTCTGATCTCTGTTTCTAGGTCTCCTCCGAGCATTGCCTCCTGCAACTTAGCATAGGTTGACTTAGCTGCAGAAGAACGGATAATCTCAGCTGACTTAGCACGCATTGCTTGCTTGACAGATGTTTGGCATCTTCGCTCTGTGATCATTAGTGGCTTCATTCTTACTAGGAAACCATCGGTGGTTACAACATCGACTACGTCGTCGATCTTTCCTCTGTATCTCCTAATTTGACGACGTGTGTGGTCGGATTGGTGTGCGTGTCCGACGAATGTAGTTAGTGCATCTTGTCCAACTACTTCGGTCACTCTGAACCTTAGAAGGACGTGCATCTTTGTGAAGTCGCCACTGAATTCTTGCTGTGTCATTTCATAGACACGGCCCATGATGTGCTCATCAGTCTCACCGAGAGTTTCTCCTATTCGCTTGAAGTTCCATGGATGTCGTGGTGCACGGATTGTGAACCATCTCTTATTCTTCCACTTGTCACGCTGCTTACGTGCTGCTGCACGTGCCTTTGCACTCATCTTCTTCGCCATTTTGGATCAACTCTCAGATTGCGGGGGCTACCCCACTTGCAGCCCTCCGACAAACATGGCCTATATGAAGGGAATAGATGCTTACTAAGCGCCTATTGGAGGGCAATCACCAGCCACGCTGGTCTAGACGAACCTCGAGTGTTTCTAGTTCATCTCCGCGCATTGGTGCTCCTTCCATCATTCCCATTGCTTCAGCGACCTTGTCTGGGTCGTCGTAGTGAGCTGTAGCTAATACAATTGCATCTGCCATAGTTTTGGGGTCCTCGGATTTGAAAATACCAGACCCAACGAAAATTCCGTCAACTCCCATCTGCATCATCAATGAAGCATCTGCAGGTGTAGCGATTCCGCCTGCACAAAATGTGACTACTGGTAGCCTACCCAATTCAGCAACTTCAACCAAAATATCTCGGATTCCACCGTGCATCTCATCGTCGATTGCACCGAAAGGTGTAATGTTAGAGGTACCAGGGAGGTCGCTAGAATCTGCAAGAACTCTGTACCTGTCCATGATAATGTTTGCAGCCTCATCCAAACCTTTGTCGTCGAGAGTTTGGATCTGCCTAACTTCTTGGTCGATTAGTCTAGCGTGTGTGACCGCAGCAACAACGTTACCAGTACCAGCTTCACCTTTTGTGCGAATCATTGCAGCACCTTCGTAAATTCTTCTGACTGCTTCTCCTAGTCCGGTTGCGCCGCAAACGAAAGGAATGTCGTGTGCGTTTTTGTTGATGTGGAAGTATGGGTCTGCTGGTGTGAGTACCTCTGACTCATCAACCATGTCAACACCAAGTGCTTGTAGAACCTGAGTTTCTGCCTCGTGACCGATTCTAGATTTTGCCATGACAGGAATAGAAGTGCATTCGATGATTCCAGTGATCATGTCAGGATGAGAAGTTCTCGCAACCCCACCTGCTTTCCTAATATCGGCAGGTACTCTCTCTAGGGCCATTACAGATACTGCTCCAGCATCTTCTGCAACAGCGGACTGTTCTGGCGTGACGACATCCATGATTACGCCGCCCTTTAGCATAGAGGCAAAACCACGCTTCAATAGGTCGTCAGCGTGGCGTAGAGATTTTACATCGGCATTATTATTCATGGCTATCATCCCTTGCGTGGGACATTTCATTCATGAAGATATGTTATCCTTCACAAAATTAGTCGCCTAGGACCGGAGTGTCACCGGTTGCGATTTCAGCATCGACTGATTCGGATTCGTTCCTCTCAATCCATGCTTCTTCGTCATCTGGGACATCTGTATCAGCAAAGATTGCATCGACAGGACATTCCGGTACACAAGCACCACAATCAATGCACTCATCTGGGTCGATGATTAGGTAAGTGTCTGCTTCTCTGAATGCTTCAACAGGACAAACTGCAACACATTCCTGATATTTGTGGTCAACACAAGCCGAGGTTACTACGTGGGTCATGGGAATCTCTCCAAATGCCGCTTTGAGTTGTAGGATATAATGCCTTGCTAAGAGCCTAGAAATTTAGGGCAGCCTAATTCAGTGCTGCGGTTTTGGCATTTTCAATTGTTTCAATTGCTACATCCATTGCTTTGCTTCCAGGATAGACCTCTAATTTCGCTTTGCCTTTTACTGTAGGCCTTTCGCCAGGAGATGTAAGAGTCAATTTCCCTGAAAGCAGGTCTAGCAAGTCTAGACGAATGTGAATTACATTATTTTCATCAAGCCTATTGGGTAGATCGGACTTCAATGACTCAAGCACTTCAACTCCCAATAGCGACAGGGATTTTGTTGCTCTGCCCCTTTTCTTTAATTCAGCAGTAATTAGATGAATCGGAGAACCGTGGTATGAATTCATTCTCTCTATCGAGACTGCCTCATCATCACCAACTAACCATCCAAGGGCTGCGGCGTGAATATACTCATCCTCCAGACCACTGGCAGTGGATTGCCAAGACACGTGGTGTACGCCCATGCATGTCCCAACTGTACAAAGGTGATGATTATTTTCAATCAAGCGGGTGGTCAACACCCTCTTCACCAAGAGTCCATCGTAGAGTTTTGATGACCCCATCCAATGCTTTGTGATTCCTAGCAGCTTCTTTCATGCCATCTCTATCTCCGTCTTTGCTGCATTGGTCAAACCATTTCTTCCACTGGTCCCTGCGAGCGATAGCCTTCTCAAGCATTTCTTCAATCTCACTCCAAGAGCGGTCGTAACTTCGAACAGGCTCTCTACCATCCTCAGTACTCATCGCACCACTGCGTATACATTCCCTATAAGAAAGGTACACCAACACGCTCCGTAAATTACCTTTTTTCATTTTCAAGGTCGATAACGATATGGGATTTGTCACCAATCACGCAATTGTGTATTCTTGAGTCTATGATTGAATTTTCACCAACTATCGATGATTCTGAAACTCCGTTTATTCTAGAGTTTGCCATAACAACAGAGTTTACCGCAGCACCATTTACCGATGAACCTGCGAGAATAACTGATCTAGAGATATGTCCACTTACAGAGGCTGAATCACTGATGAAAGAGCCATCTGGCAATACTTCACCATCAGGCATTGGGAATGGTAACTCATTACGCCTTTCAATCAATGTCATTTGAGCTTTGTGAAGTTCAAAGGGATGTCCAACATCGAACCAAATCCCGTTGACTGTTTTTGCGTACATTGGCCAGCCTCTTGCTAAAACATCGGGGAATAATTGTTTGGAGAAGTCGTATTTTTCTCCCTGTGGTACTAATTCCATTACCTCTGGTTCAATTATGTATAATCCCGCATTTATCAGATTTGAGAAGGCTTCTTCCTGAGTTGGTTTTTCTTTAAATTTTGAAATGTAACCTTCATCTAAAGAGGAGTCAACATCGCCCTCGTGTTTAGTTGAAAGACCAACTATACCAAATTCAGTTGGATCATCTACCTTCCATAGGGCCATTGTAACCTTAGCTCCTGATTTTCGATGAGAAGATAGTAAATCTTCAATATCGAAGGAAGCTACTGAATCTCCCGAACCTACCACAAAGGTTTCAGTCAATTCTTCCGATAGTAATTTCACACTACCTGCTGTTCCCATCGGTGTATCTTCTTGATTGACTCTACTCTTGGTATTCCACGTATCCACATGGGATACAAGTTGCTCCCCTTGATAGCCGGTTGTAACAATAATCTCTGACAAACCTGCAGCAACCATTGCGTCCTTTACATAATCAATCACAGGTCTGCCCAATACAGGCACCATAGGTTTTGGGCGATTTTTAGTTAAGGGCATCAAACGGGTACCACGGCCTCCCGCCATGATAATTCCAAGCAGATGCTCACTTCCTGCCACGGGAAGCGGTCATGTCTATGCTTCGCATTTTTTTCTTCTTGCTGGAACGGCCCTTTTTGGTGCCAACGCCGGCCCTGTCTCCAGACATTGTACCACCAAATGATAGCGAGCCTGCACTTAGGAGATGTTCTACCATAGAATCCGCAACCTTTGCATCCTCGGCACCAGTTTTCATCTCGTTAGAAACTGCGGCGTTATGGTCAGTAATCCAAGATTCTCTCTCCTCTCTTGCGATTTTCAGTTTGTCCCTTGCTTCATTGACTTCCTTCATCATCTCAGATATCTTTGAGTGGACCTCGTCGGCTTTTTCTCTGCAAGCCAGGAATTCTTTGTGGAATCTGTCGCCTTCTCCCTTTAGGAAATCTCTGTGAGCAAATAGTTCGTCTAATTCCTTGCTCATTCCCTTCGCTCTCTCAAGACATTCTACGAAATCCTTGTGTGCAGCATCTGCTTCTGCTTTGAGTTGAGCGATTGCTTCGTCCCTGTTCGATAAATCGACTTTGATTAATTGTAATTTCTCGACCTCTGGTTCAAGTTCTTTCATGCGGCGACGCATATTCTTGATCTTCTCCATGGTTTCCTTTTCCTTCTTAGAAGACATACCACCTCGAGTTTCGTAGGTCCTTTCCATGTTGTCTACTTCACTTGACAGTTTGTTGAACTCAAAAGACGCGGATTTCTTGTCATTTTTATCGCCGCGCTGGGCCTTTGCTTGCCCGATTAGGTCTCTTATTTGGGCTTGTATCGCATCTCTTCGAGTCTTGTGTAAATTCTGTTCTGCACGGATTGCCTTTACCTCTGCAACCGACATGTCTAACTTTTCACGGTGCTCCTTGTATTGAGCTTGTATTGCATTGCGTTGCTCTGCAAAACGCTTTGCTTGGTCGTTGTGATTATTCCTTGCATCACGTAATTTTCGAACCTTTGCTTCCATTTGATGGAGGTGGTCTCGCAAATCAGCATCCGGACGAGTGTTCTCATCTTGAGCCTCGGTCATGGCATCTGCGACGGCTTCATTCCTTTCAATGCTACGATTGAAAATATGGTTCAAGCAGAAGCCAAGAGTGCCATTAATTGGAAGATTATCGCCCCAAACAAACCAATACCACCAAGCAGGTATGAAGTGATAGAACTGGTATTCCTGAGCCAAGTTACGAACTCGGGCTGTACTCTAACATTTATCTGGCGCCCTACAAGTAAGTCTCCGTTTATATTTTCTAGCCTCACAGAAACCGAAGCCTCTCCGGTTCTTTCCGGGAGTAGTGTTTGCCATGTTATTGTACCATCTCTCAATAGGCCAGACATTCTTCCTATTACATCATCATCGCCTTCGCTAGATAATGGAACTGCTTCGTCGGCCCACCATGATTTTTCTCCTGGCTCTAGATTATACCTAAGTGCCAGATCATTTGGACGGAAATCAGGTGAATTAACCCTCAGGACTACTTGCCTCTCATCACCTGAAAGATTGTGAATGTAACAAAATAAATTCGCTTTTTCTGTAACTACGTTTTCCAAATCGACGTCAAACAACAAGCCATCTAAATCCGCTTTTTTACCGATTGCAAGGTCCTGTTCTAACCTTTCAATTAATCTATAGAAAGCAGGGTTGCTACGGTTTGAACTAGCAAACAAAGAATCCCATAGCTCTTCTTTGAAGACCTCATGTTCCAAAATGAGTTTTACTCCTTTGCTAGTCAGAATTTCAGCCAACTCAATACTGGTGGTGCTTCTATCAATACCACCTTTGAACCGCCGATGCATCAGCATGAGGAACTTCTCCCAGCCAAATTCCTTGTGTACTCCTTTCTTTGTGTTGGATTCAAATTCATTCAAAAAATCATCAAACTTACTTCTGAGCAGTGGGTCCATCAGATTTCTCATCATGTCGGTGTATGCCATGTTAAGGGTCGATGGGTGAATAGGCGGGGTGTAAGCGGCAAGTAAACCATCATCGGTAACCATGTTGAATTTTCGATTTCTTGTAGAGAGATGCTGTCCTATTGCAATAGTTACCAAGGAAGCGCTAGCTAACAAACCACGACCTCCTAGCTTGGAATCGGAATCAAGATATGCGACGATCAATGAAATAATGGTTGCAGTTACACTCATCCACAATGCAGTATTGTGGCTAGCCATTGTCCTTGAAATCAAACCATCAACCGATGAAAAACCATGCATGCTTGTAACTGGCCGATGAGAATTCGCCGCCTCTTCAACCTCCCATCTGAATACCTGCCTTGTGAGTTTAACCCTGTATCTATGAAGGTATAACCCAACACAGAATCCAAACAGAATTGTGGTTGAAATCAGTGTAAATGCTGTTGATAGGTCAAAACCTACTGCAGGTTCGATGTTATCAAGCCACCAAGATGGACTCTCACCTTTGTAAGCCCAAGCACCAAAGAAAGAGAGGAGAGAAAATGTAGGTAATAGTAAAACTAAACGCAGCCCCTCTGTTAAAAATTGGCTATCAATGCCGTGAAATTTTTCTTCATTCGAGCGGAGTTGTTGTAGATTTTCATTCATTCCAATAACCTCAACAAAATTCTGTTACCAAGTTCCTCTGAGATTGAGAATTCCTCTCCATTCAGAAAAATTCCTGAGACGGTTTTTTCGACCACGTCTCCAATATTGATTCCTACCGAATTCAAGACTTCTCTTGTTGCGGATGTAGTCATAATCAATGCAACTTCTGCTTTCTGTGAAATGGGAAGACCTGAAAGAGTTGATACAGATGGATTCGGTTCAAGCCTATGTGCAATCCTTGAATTAGCGGGCGGGATTGTTTTCCCTGATGGATCTGTTTCCGGGTTACCAAGAAGGAGCGAAATACAAACTTCTAGGTCATCGTTGAATGCATGTTCTAGCCGACAAGCTGTTTCGTGGACATCCCCTTCAAACGGCAATTGAGTGAGCAAGACTTCAGCCAACCTATGCCTTCTTTTCATCATCATTCCGTGTTCTAGTCCCTTTTCAGTCAACATTGCACCTTTGTAGGGAACATAGTCAACAAATCCGTTTTTTGCTAACCGTTGAATCATCTCTGTGGCGGATGCTGGTGAAACACCAAGGTACTTTGCAAGTTCACCATTTCTTACTCTCTCGCCTGGGATTCTTTCATTGAACTCATATAGTGTCTCAAGGTACTCGTCTTCAAACTCTTGGAAATGTCCTGTAACCATTCTATCCCCTCATCCTTTCCTGGCTTCGAATATTGTGCTGCACGCCGGGCACCTAGCCTTCGCAGGCCGCTTATCATATGGAACCTTTAGTTTCCTCGTGCACTTTGGACAACCGAGAATATCGTTATCCGAGGAGGAAAACAAATCTTGTGAAGGTTTTGGTTTTTCTTCCTGTTGTTGCTTTTCCTCTGGAGCTGGAGTCTCGACCTTGGCTTCGACATCAAATTTGGTTTCACATTCCGGACACCTTACCGCACCAGTGTATGTATTTGGAACACGTAATCTACGGTCACAGGTTGGACATGCCACCTCGATTTTTTCCTCTTTAGAAGTGGATGCTTTGGTAGATTTGGAAGTTTTTTCTTTCTTTTCTCTTGCAGGAGAATTCTTGATTCGAACTGCGAAAATAACTACCATCCCTAAGGCTAATCCTCCCAAGATCCCTCCCCAAGGAATCTCAAAACCCTCATCCTCGGACTCTACCTTTTCGGAGTTTACCAATACATCATCACTAACCGATTTTCCACCCACGTACCACGTTACTGATATTTTGACATTCTCTCCATCAGGCCAATTTACAACAGTGCTATGATCTATGCTTCCCGAGATTACCTCTGGACTAGTATCACTCCCTAATATTTCACCTGAGGCATCAGTGACAACTATCTGTCCTTGCGGGACTGAACCCGTTGCGATGTTAGTCAAGGTGTAGTAAACAGTCACCTTTGACCCAGCGGAAGGAACTCTAGGCTGTGTGTTAGGATTGACTGTAATTTGAGGATTAATTTCGAAACTTGGCATTTGGGCTTCATCATCAGTGAAAGATGAGAAACCGATTGTCCATTCAATCTCTGCTAAGTCGATGTAGACTTCTTGCCCATCTTGGAATCCAATGTTGACATCACCATATGTAATTCCGGGCAGAAGTAGGCGTTCTTCAACAATTGCATCACTCTTCAAACCGTCTTGTATCGCCCCAAATTTCAGATACACTAGCCTGTCTTTGCCCTCAGAAAGTTCTGCAGACCATGAGATTAAAACTCCCTCGTCTTCAACATCAACGCTTTCTATCTCAAATACAATCACTTGGGAATCTAAAACTGGTATTGAAATTGAGCCTGATAAATTAGAATCGACAACTCCATCCTCACTTACAATGGACCAGTTCACCAGTTTATCTCCGGAAGAAGCAACAGAGAAGGAGTGACTAACCTCTCCTGCTTTACCGCTATCAAGCGAAATTATTGGACCGTCTTGTGTAACACCAGCTATCTCGATTTCAAGATGCGCAATTCCAATTGCATCACCTTCGTTTCGCAATAGCAGCGACAATGTGATATCATCACCAGCATGCCATGGCCCACCCAAGATAGAAGGAGTAGAATGGCCTGCTCCAACGAATATTGCCGAGATCATTTGTACCGAGTCAGTCGCGTTGGTGGTTGAGGAAGTCCTCGCTCCCGATGTCGTACAGACAACTTGCCCAGGTTTGGAATTGGTCGAAACCGTGTAATTTGAATACCCACCTGTAGATATATTGACTTGATTGGAGAAGAACTCTACTCCATCTATACTGCAAAGTAAAACCCCTGAGAAATCTGACTCTCCAGTGTTATTTGCATGTAATACCCATTCCATTGCATTCCCAGGCGCTGGCTGAGTAATTCTTTCCAAATTCAACTGAATCTCCGGTAGAGGCGGTGGCCCAACTAAGAAGGTTGATTGAAATGTGTCGTCCGAAGAGTCTGAATCCTGCGTACCATTTAGTGAAACGTTAACAAAATGAATCCCTTCAGTGAGTTGTTGAGTAGTAAAACTAACTATTTCAGTTGAATCTCCGGAGATATTTACTGATTGCTCCCCAAGTTCAATTGAATCAAGACTCAGATTAAGTGAACCATTCCAGGGCACATCGCCTGAGTTGATTATTGGAACCTCTATCTTGGCATAATCACCATCATTAACAGTGAAATTACCAGTTGGATTACCGTTTTCATCTACCGGATTAATCGTTGGTTCCGCTACGGAAATTTCCAACGGCCTCAACCGTTGGATTATTGTGCTGTAGTTTGTATACTGGCCTTGACCTGGTGTACCAACATCGCCAGTTATGACTATTGATAGGTTAGAATATCCTAGTGGAGCATTTCCAACGGTTGTTTCGACATATGAATATGAACCATCATTGACCAAAACATTACCATTGTCATAATCGATAATCGACCCATTTTCATCGGTAAGAGTGACATTCCAATTTACAGATGCTGAACTCGCGCCGCCTACTCCTGTCATCGTAATATTAAGCGATATTGGACCTTCTCCAATCTCTCCATCCCCTGAAATTGATATTGTCTCAATAACACCGCCAGAGGCATTCACTTGTGGAACGAGAGCCATTGCTAAGAGGAATGCAACTAGAATGGCTCGTCGCATGGTGTATGCTCATAGGACGGGGGTTATGACCTTCACCCACCCTTTAGGGTGGGACGCAGCATTTATTCAAGAAGGGCAGGTGGCCGCAGTGATTCCAATGGATGCGAACGACCTTCTCGCAGTTTCACCTAAACTTCTTGCTCAAGCAATTCTACACCGTAGAGAGAGGATTGCAGAGATGATTCCAAGCGATTTAGAAGAACGGAAAGAGGAACTTCAAACCGCTGAACCAATGGCCAAAACTGCCAGAGAAGAGCGCGACAAAATCAACTCAAAAGTAGCCAATCTGAAAAATGAAAGGAACACTGCCCAAAAAGAGGCTAGGCAACTATTCGAAAGGGCTAATGAGATTCGGGAACAACTCATAGCGGAAGGCGGATTGAAGAATCCAGACCCAAAATGGGCAAAGGACAAATTATCAGCAAAGTTACAATCTCTGGAAAATCAACTCGAAACAAGTGCTGGCACTCACAAGACGGAAGAGAAATTCATCAATGAAATGAAGTCTCTGATTAGAGAACATGAAGAATGGGTAGAGGAAAGAACATCTTCACAACCCCTTGTCAAAGAAATGAAAGATGCTAGGTCAAAGGCTCGTAAGCTATTGGACTCTGCTCAGAAAGCACACGATGCAATGGTTGAATTGGTAAAATCCAATGAGGAAATGCATGAATCTTACGTTAAGTGGGAAGATGCTAGGGCTAGAGCAAGGTCTCGTACATCGAGACTTGAAAATGCACTAAGTTCCAGTCAGGACGCTTTACAGTTCTGGAAAGATAGAGTTGAGGATGATAACTTCAACGACTTACTGACCGATTCGGTTAGAGTGAGAGAGGGAGGCCCTTCATCAAAATCAATTGCAAGGGCAAAGAAGGCCGAAAGAGAAGCAGATGCTAAACAAAACTCAGCAGGAGTTGAGGAAGAATGAGCGAAGTCTGCGAAATTACTGGATTGACAGAGGATAATGTAGCGAAATTATTCTACCTACACAAGCAACTTACTGAAGGTAGTGAAATACCAGTTCCTGATGAAAAGTCCTTGATTGGATTCATCAAGCCTTTAGAGAACACTGTTTCCTCCAACAGAATTCATGACAGTGAGCAAAAGAGGAAAGATAGTTTGCTAAAACACTTAGAGAAGAGCATTGCTTCAAAATTTGAGGGTGCAAAACTCTCTCCATTCGGGTCCGCTGAGAGCGGACTTTCACTCAAGGGAGGCGATTTTGACCTGTGCTTACAAATCCCGAACGCTGACGAAAAGAAAACCATCAAACGAATCGGTGGAATGCTAAGGGGTCAAGGCATGGAGAAAGTACAGACAATTACTAGGGCAAAGGTACCTATCGTCAAGTTCATCGACCCAAGAAGTGGCCTAAATGTTGACATCTCAATTAACAATTCACTTGCATTGTACAACACTAAATTGCTATCTTCATATGCTAAAATAGACAAGCGAGTAAAGGATCTTGCAATTATTGTTAAGCATTGGGCCTTACACAGAAATGTTTCAGATTCGGTAAATGGAACGCTATCATCATACGCATGGTCAATCCTTGTAATCAACCACTTACAAGAGCAACAGGTGATTCCAAACCTGCAAAGTGGAGAGAATAGAACCATAATTGAGATAGACGGAAACGAATTTGACATTTCAGTGAATGAAGATGCTTCGCTTGCTCAACCAAGTCAACAAAATATCGCAGAATTAACAATGTCATTTTTCAGAAATTATGCAACGAAAGACTGGGAAAATGAGGTGATTTCTATTCGAAATGGTAAACCCATCTCAAGGGATGAGAAGGGATGGATGAATGAAAATCCGACAGCGCTAGATATTTACAACAGCGATAAGGAAAATCCAGGAAGGATGGGAGAGCACCACCTAGCGATTGAAGACCCGTTCGAGACCGACCATGACCTGTGCAGGGTTGTTCGTGCAGAAGGTGAATTACGGATTAGAAATGAATTACTCAGGGCTGCTGAGTTGTTCGGAGGCGGTTCTACTTGGAAGGAAATTTGCGAAACCGTCGACGCTGATAGATTGAAAGGCATGGAACCGGTTGACATATTCCACGATCTGCGTGATAAAAACGACGACTTGGTTAGAAACATGTTGGAGAAAACCAAAGCAGAAATGGATGCTGTTGATAGGCTGATAGACGCTTTAGAATCTGAGCGACAGTCAACTCTTAGAATGGCTAAGGCAATGCGGGGAGTTATTGAGGAAACTTCAGACCTGAGGAAGGAACACAAAGCGATTATCACTGGTCTAAAATCCAGAAACAAAGAAATCGATGAAATCAAATTAAAAAGAGACAAAATCAACTCTGATATCATCCTCCCTATACACATGATTGAGGATGAATTATCTAAAGTTTACAACAGACTCACTGAGGAGTTAGACATACACAGAGTACCATCTCTAGCCAAAGAAAAAGAACAGTTTTCTTGGTTTATGGAACTACAAGCAATGCACGGTAAAGCTAGAGAAGCAAGTGAACTTCATCACAGGTTCATCGAGTTGGTAAAAGAACAAAAAGAGGAAATCAAGAAGTTGAAGATTTATGAGACTAAGCATGATGATGCAACGGCAAAACTGCTCCAAGATGAACCGATGTTAAAAGACAAAAACATCAACTCCAAGGAAGTTGGTTCTTATGACAGACGTGTTCACAATATTCAGAAAGCTTTGAGAAAGAGACGTGGGGAAATGCACAAACTGCGTCGAGAAGCTGGACGTCTAGATGCTTGGTTGCGCAAAAAATCTGGTAATCAAAACCGTGGAAGAGGCCGTGGCAAAGGAAATCGCAGAGGCCAAAAACCTAGAGACAAGAAAGAAGATTCGGGTCCTATGACCCTTGGAGACATATCTGGATTATTGTCTGGAATGGGTAATGAATCCTCGAGTAAGAGAAGCAGGAAGGTCAGCTCCAAGAAGGCTGGAATGCGCAAAATGGGTAACTTAGGTGCACACAGGGGCTCCAGAAGTCAATTCAAAAAGAAAGAGTGATGCGTATGGGTTCTGATTCGAGTGATAAAATCGCTCGTTGGTGTTTGGGCCCATCACCAAAGTCTCTTGATGCTGAAAGTGTTGAGATAATTCGACAGTTGTTTCTAGACCAAACCGGAGAAAGATATGCTTCTGAATCCGTGAGAACACTTCCTATTCCAGAGTGGAGGGGGAATCTCGTTTTGTTGGATTCTAACAACATGATTCGTGGCCTATTGTGGAGTAATAAATTCAAAGAGAACCGGGTTAGAATAGTGGCTTTTGCCATAGATTCTGATTACAAAGGCATAGGATTTGGTTCGCAAGCATGGGAACTGCTTGTCGACGCAGCACTTGCAGACGGACGTAACGAGATACAACTAGAGGTTAGAGGAGATAATGAATTTGCAATTGAATTCTATAAAAGGAGAGGCTTAGAGATTGTTTCAACCTTAGAAGGCTACTACAAAGCAGGTATTGGTTACGTTATGCGAGGTAAGATTTCATCCAAATAGTATTGAAGTGGCATCGCCTGACTTGCATTGTGGGAATCAGAATCATTGCCGACCTTGTTGATGAGGAATGCATCATTTCAGCAGCATTACTTGACCCAGAAGGATTCACAGTTGAGAGAACTTCAAACGAATTCAAACCTAAGGTAATCATTGAGTTATTAGATCTACAATCAGATGATAAAATGATCACTGTTGTCGGTGAGCATTCAACAGTTATCTGCTCACGTATTGACACTGGCCACTGCATTGTAATTCAGTGCCCGAACGGTAGCAATTTAGGCAAGGCTAGACAAAGATTGTCGGCCGCATGTAGTGCAATTCCACCCTTTTTGTGAAAGTCTCCCGTAGGGAGGCTTCAAATGGGATAGGTAAGTCGCAAACTCGCTGAGTGTACGGGAGTACAAGGCGAACAGGTGCGATGGTAATGGCAGAATTGAAGGATACTTTGGAAGAAAAGCGCAAACTGGTCAATCAAAAAGCGACTCAATATCGCAATACCAGAGATGATTGGAACTCTAGAACAAAGGAACATACCGTCATCAGAAACGAACTAAATGCAGAGGTTCGTGAACTAATCCAAAATGTCCGCCAACAGCGTGAAATTCGTGAACAAATGAACGAATTAGTAAGGGATAAGAAATCTATTCGTGCTGAAGCTAATAAGAAAGTCAAGGCTGCAAAGTCAATGCTAGATTCTGAGAGGTCTGAGAAGGACGACAGAGATTCAGGCCCAAGAGGCCGCCGTGAGAAGAAAGTGACTGTTCATTCCCTACGCCGTGAATTTGAAAGACTTGACCGAGAAATGGAAATGGGTAAGCACCTAGGTCAAAACGAAAAGAAAGTTATGAAGCGAATGAAAGAAATTCGTGCAAAGATTCGTGAAATGCAAGCATCTGAAGACTCCAATGGCGATCTGAAAGAAGCTCGAGGGATGCTAAGAGAAGCAATGGTCGAACAAGAGGCTGCTCACGTTGAAGTCCAAAAAGCGGCACAAGCCGCTCAAGAAGCACACGACTTAATGCTACAGTGGAACAAAGAGGTTGACAGACAAAGAGAACTCGCAGAAGAGGCTCACCGTGAACTTAGAAAATCAAAGAAAGAGGCTGACAAAGCGCACCATTTCTACATTGTATCACTAAGATGCCTACATTCAATTCAAGATATTCTACGTGCGATGCAAGGAACCGCAACTGGAGAATCACAGCGTGGCGCACGCGGCGAAGTCCAAGATTTGATGTCCAAGTTAATGAGTGGAGATACTCTTTCCACTGAGGAACTTATGCAACTTCAACGCTTTGACTAACTACAAAAGCCATCGAGTATGACAGTAGTATCAGGAGAGTTGTAAGATGATTAGCAAAGATGAGATTGCAGGGATGATCGAAGACTACGACCGTCTCAAGCTAAGAGTGGGCATGACAGCAAGTCACTCTGCTCTCGACATCTGTGATGGTGCAATCGAGGAAGGATTCCCAACCGTCGCATACTGTCAGAAAGGCAGAGACAAGACTTATTCTGAATATTTCAAAACTCAGCGAACTGTTTCTGGAAGAGTAAGAAGAGGAATGGTTGACAAAGCGATTGTCATGGATTCTTTCAACGATGTCATGAATCCATCTATGCAGGATGAAATGAGAAAGCGCAACGTAATTTACATCCCTAACAGGTCATTTACCTCTTATTCCAGCATCGATGATGTAGAGAACAACTTCCATGTTCCTATGTTTGGCTCACGCAATATGCTGAGAATGGAAGAGCGTACAGAAGACCAAGACTATTACTGGATTTTGGACAAAGCAGGCCTTCCATACCCTGAGGCAATCGAGGACCCACAAGACATAGATTGCTTGGTAATCGTGAAACTACATCATGCTCAAAAGAAGTTGGAGAGAGGTTTCTTTACCTGTGCATCTTACGAAGAATATCTAGAGAAATCACAAACATTACTCAAAGAAGGTACAATCGACCAAGAGAGTCTTGATGGTGCTAGAATCGAAAGATACGTCATAGGCCCTGTGTTTAACTTAAATTTCTTTTACAGCCCTCTTGAAGAAGACATGCCTAAGTTAGAACTTCTTGGAGTCGATTGGAGATTTGAGTCTTCACTTGACGGTCACGTCAGACTCCCTGCTCCACAGCAGATGACCATGCCTGCCCATCAACAAATCCCAGAGATGACAGTTGTTGGTCACAACACAGCAACGATCAGAGAATCTCTTCTTGAGAAGGCATTCGAACTTGGTGAGAAATTCATCACTGCTTCAAAGGAACATTACGACCCAGGTATAATTGGTCCATTCTGTCTTCAAACATGCATCGACAAGGATATGAATTACTCAATCTATGATGTTGCACCTCGTTTGGGTGGAGGAACGAATGTTCACGTTTCAGTTGGACATCCATACGGAAATGCAACCTGGCGCCAGCCAGTTTCTTCCGGTCGCAGAATTGCTATGGAACTAAGAAGAGCCGCAGAACAAGACCGACTACTCGAAGTTTTGACTTGAGGTTGGTATGATGTCAGAAGAGATCTGGGTAATTATCTCATTTCTCGTGTTCATGCTCCTGTTCGCAGGAGTGGGAATGGCTAGTATCCGTGTAAAGAAGGATACAACCGACGATTATTTGGTAGCAGGCAGAGGAATGCACCCTGCTTTGGCAGCACTATCAGCAGTTTCAACGTGGAACTCTGGTTACATGTTCATCGGATTTATTGGATTCATGTGGCTAATGGGTTACTCAGCAATTTGGATTTCAATAATCTCAACAATTGGACAATTGGTTGCATGGATATGGCTATACAAGTATATTCAGAAAGAAGGCAATGAGCGAAATATTCGCTCGCTATCATCATTAGTCGCTAACGTGAAAGGCGCACCTGAAGCAAAAATGGCTGCAATTTGTTCTGTCGCATTCTTGCTAATTTACGCTGGAGCTCAACTCTCAAGCGGAGGTAAGGCACTCTTTGCAATGCTAGGTTGGGCAGAGTGGGTTGGAATAATAATCGGATTCGTCCTTGTTGTAGCATATTGCTACGCTGGTGGAATTCGTGCATCGATATGGACAGATGCAGCCCAATCATGTGTAATGATTGTCGGTTCAACATTGCTCTGCTACGTTGCATTGTCTGAAGTTGGATGGTTCTCAGGACTTCATTCATCACTTAACGGCATAGACCCTGCATTGACCTCGATAACTCCTCCAGATTTAGAACTAGGATTCAGCATGTGGGTTTTCGCTTTCTTCCTTGGAGGATTAGGAGTAGCCGGTCAACCACAGGTTGTTTCTAGAATTATGACTCTTGAATCTGAAGAAGACCGCAAGCAAGCATGCATCTGGTTCTTCGTGTGGCAAACACCTTTCTTAGCACTGATGATCTTCATTGGTCTAGCCTCTAGGGTAATCTTCCCTGAGTCTGGCAGTTTTGACCCAGAACTTGCACTACCGCTCCTCGCCATGGACGTATTAGGTCCGTTTTGGGTTGGTCTAATTCTTGCTTCAATTTTCGCTGCAACTATGTCTACCGCTGACTCTCAAGTTCTGGCATGCACCGCTGCAATTACCGATGATTTATTCCCTGAGTGGTCCACTAATCACAAGAAAACCAAGATCACGACTATGGTTATGGCATTCGTTGCAACGTGCCTATCTCTAGGTGCATACTTTACTGGCAACAACTCTGTTTTCTCTCTAGTAGTCCTAGCAGTTTATGGCCTAGGTGGAATGTTCATCCCGCTAATTATCGTTAGAATGTCAGGATTCAAACCATCGACTCAGCACTCCATGGTCATGATGACTGCGGCACTTGTTGCAGTAATTACATGGAGATTACTAGGTTTGAATGTACACATATTCGAATCCGTTCCAGGAATGGGTGCCGCATTCATCGCTCATTTTGTCATGGTTCTACAAAACCAAGACCCGTGGCTTCAAAAGCTGCCATCAAGGGATAAGTTGGCAACTCTAGGAGTTGGAATATTAGTCTTGATTATTCCAGTAGAATACTACTACGCAAACAATGCACCAACTTCGATGGCTTCATCATCTCCAGACCCGGATTCAATGTGGAACCTTTCAGTTGAATTTGATTATTCATACGATGAGACAACAATAGAAATTGATGATCAATCTTCTGATACTTTCACTTTCGAAATTCCTGCTAATGTGGTTCAAGCCATTTTCGTGCTCAATTATACTGAAACCAACGAAGGTGGAGTCCCTACCACCCAAGAATGTGATAGTGTAGATTCACTTTATGACGCGTCAAATGTGCCAGTAGAATTTACTGAATCCAATCTTGTGAATTTCTCCGGACAAGACTGTGGCAGTAATGCCCTTGGAGGAGTCAGCACTTGGAGTGGGTTCTCACAAACAGATTCCTATCAAAATCAAACCAATGCTCTAAACGCATTAACAATTGAAAAGAATGATGGGCAAATCTCGTTTACAGTAAGCGTAGAAGCGAACACTGGCAGTTTCTTAAATGGTGATGGAGGCGAAGAAATTACGATTTCAGTAACCTATACCACAGTTACCGATTACAATCTAACCAAGGCTGAATGACATTCCTTCCTTGCCAACTTTCCAACCTAATTCGGTTACTGGCGTGTCATCTCTACACAGAGGGTTTGTGTGGTTTAGGTGAATGAATACTACTTCGCCATCTCCTTCTCTTCGCTCACCTAACATCTGGAGAGTTTGCTCAACAGGAGGATGTGGAACTTTGCTTTGGTCACGGTGCTTGAGTTCATCTGCACTGTAGAAGGTACCATCGATTAGAGCAATGTCTACTTCAAAATGATTCAACCAAGCTCTCAAATCATGACCTCGCAGTGTTTCTTGCCATGTATCATGGTCCGGTAAGAACAGCAGGGTTTTTTCTGCCTTGATTAGATATGCATGCATATCAGATAATTCGTCTCTGTGAGGAACTTCAATCGCTTCAAC
>WTIV01000176.1 GCA_011525095.1 Methanobacteriota archaeon | reverse complement strand
ACTGTTAATGGTACAACCACTCAGGTTAATACCACCCAGATGACAGTTGAAGATACACTGATTCAACTGCAGATGGTTGATGGATCTGCTCCAGCATCTGATACCAATAAAGATGTTGGTATTCTTCTCAATTACTACACTGATTCTGCCAAGAAGGCAGCAATGTTCTGGGATGACTCTGCTGCAAGAATTGCATTTGCTGCAGAAGCAACAGAGACATCTGGAGTATTGGGAAGCATCACATACTCAACCATTGAGGCTGCTGGTTTAGTAATCAGTGATTCAACTGGCACTGGTGAGGATGTTATCTCTGTTGATGGTTCAAATAGAGTTCTTGAGAACATTCTGATTGATTGTGGTTCGTTCTAATGAGTAAATAAAACTCAATAAATAGGGGGGATATACCCCCCCTTTTTTTATGGAAGATGATGCAAAGTTTTTATTAGGAGCATATCAAAAAAAGTCATTTGATTTGTTCAATCAAGTAATTGCTTCTGAAGCAAGAATACAACAATTCAGTGAGATTATTGAAGCACAGAAAGCAAAGATAGAAGAATTTTCTGCAGCTAATAAGGGACTTGCAGAGGAGATTCAAAGATTGGAAAGTCATATCAGAGAAACACATGAGCAAGCAAAAACTGCTCTTCCAACAAAACCTGTAACAAGAAAAAGAAAATCTCCACCTAAATCTGCTGTAATTGTTCAGGATGCTGGACAGTTCTAAATAAAACAGTATGTCTGATATATATCAGATTCTTTAGGTAGATACCAAATGGCAAGTCCAAATATTAAGTTAAAGCGATCTGCTGTCGCTGATAAAAGACCAGTATTAGGTGGATTAGAGTTAGGCGAGGTAGCTCTTAACACTTATGATGGTCATTTATTTGTAAGAAGGGACACTAGTGGTGTAGGTATAGCAACCACAGTAGCACTTCTTACACCTTGGCAAGAATCTTATGGTGGTGGGACCATTGCCTATAGTGGCAATGCTGAAATTACTGGTATTTCTTCTGCTGGAGAACTTTCAGGTTTCACAAGACTTACAGCACCATTTGGATCTGTAGAAGAAATAATAGTTAAGGTCAAAGCAAAGACTGGTACTCACAGATATAATGGAACAGGTAGTAGTTTAGGATATCTTCTTAATGATGTAGTAGCACCTTTTTTAACACTCACTCCTGGAAGAACATACAGATTTAATCAATCAGATTCTTCAAATAGCACTCATCCATTAAGATTTTACCTTGATGCAGCAAGAAATAATTCATACACTACAAATGTAACAACTAATGGCACTGCTGGTAGTTCTGGTGCATACACTGAAATTGTTGTAACTGATGACACCCCATTAGTATTACACTATCAGTGTTCTGCTCATGGATACATGGGCAATGCAATTTACAGTAACTCCAATCTTGTAAATACTCCTTTCCAAATCACTGGATTGGGTGGTGCTAATATTACTGGTGTTATTACAGCAACAACATTTAGTGGATCAGGTGCTTCATTAACGAACTTAAATGGTTCAAATATTGCTAGTGGTACTGTTACTGCAGCAAGAGTAGGTAGTCTTCCTGCCAGTAAAATTACAACTGGCACATTTGATGCTGCAAGAATTCCAACTCTTAATCAAGATACAACAGGAACAGCAGCTCTTGCAGAAGGACTAACAGGCACACCCAGTATCTCTGTTACTAATGTTTCTGCTGCATCATCAGTCACTGCCACAAAATTAGTTGTCAATGGCAACTCTACAATTACAGGAATTCTAACTGTTGGTACATCATCTCTTAAGTTTGATGGTAGCAATAATATTATTAATGTTGGAACAGGCATAACAATTAATCATAGCACTGGTATTTTTGTAGGTGGGAATGAAAATAATCTGCATTCTGCAGGTTTTGATGTAAGACAAATCAATGCAGCAGGTGTTGTTACTGCCACCACATTTAGTGGTTCTGCTGCTTCATTGACTAGTATACCTGGTGGTCAGATCACTGGTACAATTGTTGCTGTATCAGGTTCTAACCTCACCAGTCTTAATGCATCAAATCTTGGTTCTGGGACCATCCCTGATGCTAGATTCCCTGCCACCTTGCCTTCAGCATCAGCAGCAAACTTGACAAGTATTCCTGCTGCTAATTTGACAGGAACTGCTGCTGCAATTAATGGTTCAAATATCACTAGCTTGAATGCATCAAATCTTGGATCTGGTACAGTACCTGATGCTAGATTCCCTGCTACTTTACCTGCTGCATCTGGTGCCAATCTTACTGCACTTAATGCATCAAATATTGCATCTGGAACAATCTCTGCTTCCAGAGTACCAACTCTTAATCAAGATACCACAGGTTCTGCAGCAACTCTGGTTGGCACATCAGTTACAATCACATCAAGTGGTATTCATCAGAACACTGGTGTATCTACATTTTATAGATTAGATGTTGATGGACTTTCACCTGATGCCACTGATTTTGGATCAGCAAACTTTGTTCCTATTGCAGATGGATCTGGTGGATGGTCATGGGGATCTGTAGATTCTGCTGGTGCTGGATCTATTGATGGTATTACTGTCAGAGAAGAAGGCACTGTAATTGGCACTGCAAACAGTATTTCTCAACTAAATTTTGTAAGCAGCAACATTACAGCCACTGCAGTTGCTCTTGGTGCTACTGCCACAATTACTCTGTCTGATACTCCCTCATTCACATCAGGTGCATTCGTTAATGTAACTGCTACTGGTGGAGTCAATGTAACAGGTGTGGTTACAGCATCATCATTCTTAGGAGATGGTTCAAGTTTAACTGGTATAGATGCAACAGTTGCTGGTATTAGCACTCTTGGAACATCTGGATTTAAAGATGTTGTAATTTCAGGTGGAGCAACAATTGGTATTGCCACAGTGAGCACAGCACTCTACATGCCACAATATACTACTACAGCAAGAGATGCTGCATCTTTCAATGAAGGTGCCATGATTTATAACACTACTACAAAGAAAATGGAGTTCTATAATGGAACTGTATGGACAAGCCTGCCAGGTGTCACACTGGGACTGGGAATGGGAGTCTTCTAAGATGCGCTCTTTCAAGCAGTTTATATCAGAAACAGCAACATCATCTGCTACAAATAGTGTTGGAACTGATGGATTTACAAATGATTCAAATCCATCAGGTCCTGTTGCTGGATTTGATAAAAAATTGTTTAGGGGTGATGAGGATCTTCTTTCACAAGATTATCAAACTGCTGCAGAAACTGGTGAGAATAGATATAGATTTTCAAACATATATCCTGTAATGAAAGTTACTCTTGGCAATAACATGGGTGATGGTCCATCCATTAACTCTATGGTTGCAGCATCAAAAGAATTTGTCAATAAGATGGAGCAAACATCCCATGATACAGTAAAAAAGTATTTTACAGAGTTTAAAGAAGAGTGGAGTAATAAATATAAAAAGAGTATTGACTGCTCTAATCCTAAGGGATTTTCTCAAAAAGCACATTGTGCTGGTAGGAAAAAGAGATCAAAATGAAGTGTAAACCAGGTTACTATTATTGTTACACTGATAAAAAGTGTAAAAAGATGCCAATGGGTTATCACATTGGACGTGGTGGATATCTTGCCAAAGATGATAATGAAAGTAGTAAGAATGGTAAGAAAAATGGTAATGGTAAAAATGGTAATGGAAATGGTCACTCAAATGGTAATGGTGGTGGTAATGGGAATGGAGGAGGAAATGGTGGTGGAATGAGTGAGGCATCTAATCCTCGCATTCCCAGAAAACCAGGACAGCCTGCAAATTCTAAAAAACACTCTGATCTCTATACTGATGAGAATCCAAAAGGCACCATTCATGGTCTTGGATTTAAAGATGTTGCTACTGCAAAAGCATCTGTAAGTAAAATTCGTAATTCATCAAGATCTCATGCTCATAAGATTCAGGCAGCTGTTGCCATGGAGCAAAGAGCAAGAGAAATGGGAAAAACTTCAGAGGCAGCAGTTTACAGAAAGTTCATCAATTCAATGAAGGAGAAAACAAAGAAAATGAATGAATCTAACATTGATGAAGATCTAAGAGATTGGTTTGGTAAATCTAAATCAAAAGATGGTAAACCTGGTTGGGTTCAAGCAGATGGGTCTCCATGTGCAAATGAAAAAGGTGAAACAAAAACTCCTAAGTGTTTCTCATCACAGAGATTAGCAAGTCTCAAAGCACAAGGTTCTAAGGGAAAAGCAAAAATTGCTGCAGCAGTCAGAAGAAAAAGAGAACAGGATTCTGGTCAACAATCAAAGTCTGGAGGAGCTAAACCCACCATGGTTAAAACATTTGCTAAAAAAGATGACTATAAGAAGCATCCTTCAGGAGATAGATCTGAATCAACAAAATATGATCATCTTTCTCCCATCTCAAGAAAGATTCTTGAGCAGATTGATGGTGAGAGAGAACTGCAATATCTAGAGGAAAAGAATAAACCCACAAACCCTTCTCTGTGGTCAAGAGCAAAAGCACTGGCACGATCTAAGTTTGATGTGTATCCATCTGCATATGCCAATGGTTGGGCTGCCAAGTGGTATAAGAAAAGAGGTGGTGGATGGAAATCTGTTAGTGAAGAGGTAGTTAACGAGGAGACATGCCCAGTTTGTGGATGTGATCCATGTCAGTGTCTGGAAGGAAATATTGAAGAGGCAGTAAGAATACCTGCACAAACTGGAAATGTTTATGGTGTGGTATTTTCATGGAGAGCAAAGATGTATATGCTCAAATTGTTCTTCCCAGAAATTAGAAAACCAAAGAGAGATGAAGTTGAGGATGCTATTCGTAAACTCTACCCTGGTTCAACTCTGAGAAGTTTCAATCTCACACCATTCCAACCAGGTGACTCATATGTCCATGCTGGTATGGGTGAGGATGTGGAGGAAGACAGCCTGGGAAAGCTTGAGGAGGGCACACCTGCATGGCAAAGAAAAGCAGGTAAAGATCCCTCAGGTGGTTTGAATCAAAAAGGTGTGGATTCTTACAGAAGAGCAAATCCTGGTTCAAAATTACAGACAGCAGTCACTACAAAACCATCTAAATTAAAGAAAGGGTCCAAATCTGCCAAGCGTAGAAAGTCTTTCTGTGCTAGAATGAAAGGTATGAAGAAGAGACTCACATCTGCTAAAACTGCAAGAGATCCAGATAGCAGAATCAATAAGTCATTAAGAA
>WTIV01000166.1 GCA_011525095.1 Methanobacteriota archaeon | reverse complement strand
GTATACATGTCACAGATGAATTCGTGAGTGACGCCAGCCTGACTAGACTTGATTATCAAAAGCAGACTGCCCTGACAGAATATGGGGATCCGACCTTTTTCGTTGGTGGGGTCAAGACTGCTGAAGGTTATGATGCTTGGTGCGATGTACAAAGTCGAATTCTAACTCAAGAAAACAATCGTATGGCCCCCGAAGATTTGGCACTTAAGTTGGTTAATGGTGAAATAGAAATTCCTACTCCAGAATATGGCCAAATAACTTTGATGATTTTGGAGCATGAAAAGCCAGTGCCAAAAGATGCTGACAATCCTGGTGAGGAAACAAGAGACCGTGTTTTAGTAGGCATGCGAGTTGTTGACTCAAATGATAACATTTCAGAATTCGGCAATTTAGAACTGCCTAAAACTTGGTCGCTAGTAATGATTCATGAGCCAGTTGAAGGCGGTTCCCCGTACGGTGTAGTACAGATTTCAAACATCGAATATGACTCAAACGAAGATAACAATTTGTTCTTTATTTTACTTGTTTGCTCGTTTGTTGGTGCTTTGTTAGTATTTATGCCCAGCAAAATATCCCCTACTACGGAAGAAGAATAGGAATTAACTTCCATTTTTCAGTCGTAATCAGTAAAATATATCCATTTTTCGACCGAAATGATGCATTACTACCAAATCTTTGATAAGGCTGGAGCAGAATGTAAACTCATGGAGCCCACACACGACGCCTCCGAAGAATGGGAGGAGAGGAGTGTTAAATCTTGGATGGTAGAATATACCGTCGAGGTTGGAGGTGATCTCAACAGACACCTCTCGATGATCAACGCTGATGACATCAGCGATGTTCATCAACACTTACTAGCAGAATTAAGGAAGATGTATCAAACAAGTGAAAGAGTTGACGTTACAGTCCACAGAATAGAGCCTGTAAGTACCAACACTGACGCTCTCTACTTCGATGGAATTTATTCTCCTTGAGTAGAAGTGTAAACAATCACGATATTCTGCTTATCTTCAAGAATAAGATTTTGGTAATCCTGGCTGATTGTCCCATTTACTGTCATCTCTACGATGCCACCTCTGTGGTCAAAGATTCCAGTTTCATCAAAATGTTTGCCCCAGACATCGAAGAATACCTCCAGAGGTACTTCTTCACTGGTGTAATTTTCAACATGTAACTTACCAGAGTTGTCGTGAGTGTGAGTCATGTGCATGGCGTTTGGGCAAGTTTCAGTGTAAATCCCTGCGTTCTCTGGGATTTCAACCTGTTCGCCGTCAATAATTATTGTTAAGTTAGGATGAATGTGCATTGCGATAGAGTTGTGACTGTCGAGGCAATACTCCCCAAATGGATGCATTTCATCAGCTGTACTTGCAAGAGGTTGCGCCGTTTCTGATTGACCTTCCACTTCCTTTACTTCTTCATCTGCAATTAGATTGATTAGCCCTTGATATTCCATTAGGCCTAGCAACGATACCAGGCAGACGATTGTGAAAACCCCCCACAATCTGCTCTCGCTCAGAAATCATTCCTCCTCATTGCTTTGTGTAGGAGCGACATATCCACCGCGCTTTCTACGCTCTTTTGCAACTACATCTACGGGTTTAACCGAGCTAATGCTCGCCCAGTCAGATGTTCCATACATGTTTGCAAGTCTGAAGAAACCAATTGTTGCACCAACGTGTGCTATGTGGGCTAAAGTACAAAATTGACAAATCTTACCGATTTTGAATTCTGCATACATCAAGTACAGGATAACAAATATTCCGAGTATTCCTACATTGGTCCCAATTTTTATGTTGTTTAGAACCCATTCTGCGGTTGGTTCCTTTGCCATTGTGATAATAGCCCACATGAACAGAGCGAAAACTAGCATTCCCGCAAGACCCCAAGGCAATCCCAGATATGGCACTGTATTCCAATCAGCATTTCCAATGACGCTTGCACAATCACAAACAGTACCTGCACTGCAGAATGAACCACCACCCATTTCCTGAGCCTTGTTGTGCATCCATAGTGTGTGGGCTGATACTGTGAAACCACTAAGGCAAATTAGTAACAATCCTGCAAACGATTGACCTAGTTTTGTGTCCAAAGATTCCCATTTTGACTTTAATGCTGGTAATGCCAACGTAGCACCAAGTGGTGTAAACATGGCCACACCGAGTGCGAAGATTCCGATATGAGGAATTAAGTTGGTGTCGAAGCACTCTAATCCTGCCACCATTACTGATCACCTCTTGGAATCTTTTCTTGCATAGCATCCCAGATTGAGTAACCGTAATCTGCACTTGGAGTTGCGAATTCAATAATCCCGTTTGGATTAACCAAGAAGTAAGTTGGAGTACCGAAGTTGCCCCATTCGTCTTGATGTGAGTTGTCCTGCATGTCTACGTATCCAAATGTATGACTGTACTCGTCCTTGAATGTGACAATTTCATCTCTGCCATACGACTTTCCAGGAGTATCTTCTGTCCAAAGTGAGATTGAGATCGCTACAAACTCTACGGTGAGGTTTTCTGCAAGGGGATACTGTGGATTATCCCCAAGCCACATCTGTTGCATATCCGTAATATCAGGAGCGGATTTAACACAAGCACCACAATTAGTATCCATGAATTCAATCATTGTCCAAGTACCTTCATCTCCTTCAGCCCACATTTCATCATAGTAGTCAGCAAGGTCAAAGTCAACCCATGTAACTCCATCTGTGGTCATTTTTCCTTTTAGTTCAGGAACACGGTCTCCAACATCGATACCTGTGTAAACAGGATTTGTTGTGAATGCAATAAGTGTGAATGCTGCAATGAATATCACTGAAACAATCATCAAACCATCTGACCTTGCACCCGCTTCATCTGAAGTATTTCTTCTTATCATGGAATCACCCCATTATCTCCTTGATTAGGACTCTCGCAGTGTACGCCACTGCCTCCTCACTATCATAGTTGACGTTGAAACCTAATTCCTTCAGTCGATTAATCGATAACATCGCTTTTGGAATATCTCCCGCCCAGCCACGGTCTCCCCCGGTATACTCAATACTGGCGTCGTGGCATCCGGTCTCACGAACTACAATTGCTGCAATATTTCTAACGCTGCAGGTGTCATTAGAGCCTAGATTGTAGAGATTAATCGGTTCGTTTGTATTTGCAATCACGTGTAGTATTGCATCGACACAATCACCAACTTCCATGTAGGACTTTTCTTGTAATCCGTTGCCCAATACTTCCAGCCTGCCAGGGTCTGCTTTTAGTTTGTGAATAAAGTCGAATATTACTCCGTGAGTTCCTCTCTCTCCAATGATATTAGCGAATCTGAATATCCATGCTTGAAGACCGAATGTGCCAACCCATGCTCCAATCAGACCTTCACCCGCTTGTTTAGAAGCTCCGTAAAGAGAAATTGGAAGGCATGGACCGTGGTCCTCAGGAGTAGGCATAGGTGCATTTTCTCCATAAACTACTGATGATGATGCGAATGCAATCTTTCCAACACCCGCTAAGCGCATTGATTCTAGAACGTTATAGGTTGCAATTGTACCCTCTTTGAGGTCGGTATCGGTTATTCTAGTACCAAGCCTAATGTCGGGGTTAGCTGCTAGATGGTAAACCATATCCACACCATTCATCAACGGCTTCAATGAGTCCAAATCTTTCAAGTCAAGATTGTGAAATTTTACGGCACCTGAGTCAATATGGGATTGTATGAAACCCAGTACACCTGAAGAGAGATTGTCAACTACCAATACCTCATCGCCCTGGGATACCAACCTATCAACTAAGTGGGAGCCAATGAAACCCGCACCTCCAGTAACCAATGCTCGCATGAACGGGCGCTGTTATTCACCCGTTTTAACTCTCAGTATCTTCGTCTAAACTTCGTATCGCCGTCTAGATTTACTTTTAGGGAACCTCTCTTGGAAATTGAAATGGCCTTGTGGCAGTAAAGTTGAGATTGTTGCGGTAGGAACGACGCAGCGAAAACCAAGAAGTTCCAGGAGTTGAAAAATAAATGCCTAAAACACAAAAAAATACCCAGCCTGAAAACGAACAAAGCGCTAACAGCACACTAGTTGGATTTGCACGAAAGTCCAACGCCGGAAGAGCTGTCAAGTTGTCAATTAACACAAGTTCGTTCCAAGATTGTGCCACATATGTAACAAGCGACGGTCAGACATACGTCCAATTGATTGTAAGTTTGAATGCGCTTGCAGGAATAATCGACGGCAGCAGAGCCGTTACATCGATCAATCATCTAAATGATTGAGTTGAATTAGCCAGCCCGTCTTTTTCGAAGGGCGGGCTGGCAACCTTCCAATCCGTGTTAGAGAATGATAAGCAGCCGAATCACATATATTGAACCCTGAAACCGCTTGTAGCATGGAAGACGGCCAAAATGCGCCACTGCGTGTGCTTGCCGGCCTTCCGATTTACAACGAGGAAGAGACCATCGGCAGTGTGATTACCAACGTTAAAGAACACGTTGATCAGGTGATATGCGTTGATGATGGTTCTTCTGATTCAAGCGCTAGAATTGCTGAAGCATGTGGAGCTATTGTTCACCGACACAGAGTCAATAGAGGATATGGTGGGGCTTTGAAGTCCCTTTTTGCTAAAGCTAGAGAGATGGACGCAGATTGCCTTGTCGTCCTCGACAGTGATGGTCAGCATGACTGTGAAGACATTCCGAAAATGCTTGAGCCAATCCTATCGGGAGAGGCAGATTTCGTCATAGGAAGCAGGTTTGTTGATGGAGGAGGCAGCGAAGCAATGCCTGCCTACAGACGCCTTGGAATCAAGGTGATAACTGCAGCATCTAACCTCTCAAGTGACCTAGCAATCCAAGACACCCAATCAGGGTTCAGAGCATTCTCCAAGAAAGCATTGGATAGATTAAGATTCGATTCAGAAGGAATGGAACTATCCTTGGAAATGCTCGAGGATGCTCACGAAAAGAAGTTGAAAATCAAAGAAGTGCCCACAGTTATTCGCTACGATGTACCGAAAGGAAGTAATTTCACAGCATTGAGTCACGGATTCACTGTGTTAGCATGGGCGATGGTTTCTCTATCACAAAAGAAGCCGTTGCTGGTTCTTGGATTGCCAGGACTAGGACTATTTGCAGCAGGAGCTGCAATGGGATTGAATGCAGTAAACGGCATTTCAGATTCGGTGGATTCTCTTGTCGGACCCGGACTCACAGCGGTTTGGATAGGGGTACTTGGACTAGCGATGATGGCAACGGGTTTAGTACTTCAATCAGCGAGAAATTTCTTGCGCCACCTACTCATCAAAGAGTTTGGATTAGCATAATTTGGGAACCAGCAAGCATAGCCTTCATGGGTTGAATGCGCATCCGACGTTTCATGGGGAAGGCAAAGGATACTTTTGCTGAATATTCCCAGGCTGCCAAAGAAAAGGTTGAATCCGGACTTGATAGTGCCTATGCTCAAATTTTGGCCCAACCGAAAACGACTTTCATTCTGCTAGCGATTTTGTCGCTATGGCTCGGAAATATAGGTACGAATTTCCAAGACCAAATCGTTGACGATGTCGAAGTTTTCCTTCCAGAGGGTGCTGAATCTACTGACCTACTTCTCGAAGTGCGAGAAGAATGGTCAACCGATGTTGCTTTCATTTACATCAAAACACCAAATGCAGAGGATCCAGACATTTTCGGTAGTGACTATAACGTTACAAGCCAATCAATACTTCACGAGATTTCTTGGATAGAAGGCGATGATGAAGGTAGGGCACCAGGCTTGAAACAGAATGGCCTTGACTGGGATAAAGAGGACCATGGCAAGAACGATGGAGTTCTCTGGATCATCTCAATTGCTCAGGTAATCAAAGAGATTAACTCAAGCAATGTAAGGTTCAATGAGGCGATGTGTCGCCACGTTGCAGAAAACCGAACCGATGGTGTTTTTGGAAACTATTGCGCCCCAATTGGAAATAACAACGGATTCGGTCAAGGCTTGTATGCGATACCTGACGAACAACAAAGAATTGATGAAATTGTAAATCAGTCTAATGGCTCACTCGGCGCACTTGCTAAAGACACTAATGGAGACGGAGTTTGGGATACCACTGCTGTTTTGGTTGGAATGATTTCTGCAAATCAGATCAATCAAACCGGTATTTGGAATGATTACAAAGAATTCTTCACTCATATCGACGAAGTCATAGCAGAGGATAATCGACCGATTCAATATAGAACAAACCAATTGAATATGACTCAAACTGGGCTCTCGAAAATTCTCGAAGATGTATCAGATGCAATATATCTTGATTTATTGAATATGATGCCTATTTCTCTTTTCTTAACTGTGCTAATTATCACATTACTGCATAAATCTTGGAAAGTAGTCATCATTTCCGGAACACCGATTGTGATGGCGCTGGCAGTTACTTTTGGTGCAACTGTTCTATTTGAAATGACTCTCACTCCAATGATTATTGCCACATTCCCAATCTTGATTGGGTTGGGTGTCGATTATGCACTACACATGGTTAACAGAATCGAAGAAGTGCGGCGGAAACGCATCGATGCTGCGGTTGAAGAAAATGAACGACGCAGGAGAAAGGGGCTTGTTCAAAATGATGTCCCTGATATGTGGGATCCAGAATTTTACAGGTCCTGCGTAATGGAAATGTCAAGGACAACTGGAGTTGCTGTTCTTGTGTCTGCAGTAACCACAATAATCGGATTTTCAGTCTTGATTTTACCAAATATTGTTTCTATAATTCCGATAAGGTCAGTAGGAATGACGTTGGTCGCAGGTATAGTTGCAACCCTGATTTTCTCGATGATTTTGGTTCCAGTATTGACATGGCTATTGCGATTCAATAAACGAACAAATCCTCCAATGTGGGGTGCAATTTCGCGCTTCCCTGTGAAGAACTTCGCAGTTGTTATTTTGATTGCTGGCGCTATTACTTTCGCTGGACTATCTAACCTTGATGAGTTGGACAAGCCGATTACAGGTTCGGACCAAACACCAGATAATATTCCATCCATGGAGGCTATGGTAGAATACTCTAACACTTTCTCTGGCGGACAAACATCCCTGTTCATATTTGATGCATCGAAGCACATTAACGAAGATAGTCTGAACGAACAAGACATGAAAATTCGCTCGCTTGAAGTTTTAGATGCAATGGATGCGCTTGAAAGAAAAATTGCAGACGTCCCATATACAAACACGACTAGTTTAATCACGTTCCTGGAATCAGTACCTGTTGTTTTCCAAGAACCGACAACTGGAGTCACACTCTATGATGGAACTCTTTGGGGTCTATTACATGAGGAATGCTGGGAATCAGATAGCGCTGAGTGCGCTGCTTGGATGCTTCTAGATCTCACATCACCGGAAGACCAGGAAGGAAGAAAACACCTTCGAAACGACATGGTCAATGTAGCATATGACACTCTATCCAAGGAAGTGCAGTGGATGCTGACAAATGTAGAGGGTAGCAAAGCCTTGGTTTACGTCACTCAACCATACATGAACCTAGACAATGCGAGCCTACTCCGTGACGACATTGACGTAATGCTAGGTGAACCAATGGAGGAGCAAGGCATACGAGTATCTCCACTCACAGGTGGACTGCCAGTTAGCCTTGATATCAATGAGGGTATCCACGAAACACAAAGTTACACAACTTTACTGACACTTCTAATTTTGACAATCGTCCTATGTATTGTATTCAGATCGTTCAGAATAGGAATTCTGACAATGATTCCTGTTGCAACGATTATCATTTGGCAACCATTACTTATGAGTTCTGGAGATGTAAACGTCAACATTTTTACAGCAATGATTGGAACAATAGTATTCGGTATAGGTGTAGATGATGCGATTCACGTTATGCACAGAATTCAGGAGGAGGGTGAAACTGCCATAGGAATGTCGCGTGCAGTGGAGAGCACTGGACAGACTATTTTTGAAACTACAGCTACTACAGTGGCAGGCTTGGGTGCTGGTTTCTTCGTAGCATTCCCAGGGCTTGTGAACTTCTTCATATTGATGATGCTACTGATTGGATTTGCATTCCTTACGAGTGTTTTCTTACTCCCTGCTTGCATAACGATGGAGCATTACTTCACTAAACGAATAAAGGGTGAAGCTAATTTCATTGACTTTGGAAAAGGTGTAGTCCTTACAGATGAGAAAATGGAAGCCGTAGATGCAGTAATAATTGATGTTAAACCACCAAATACTGCATGAATTGGGCGGAGAATGCAGGGAGTAAGCCCCTTTCTGTTCCCTTTCGGTGACTGCATTCAACTAAGCATCCTACCTGTCCCTGTGCGTGCAACATTAACGGGACTGTTTGGACTTGCTCCAGCGGGGTTGCTCGTCTCATCGACAACGTGGCAATCTCGTCCTTCCGGATTCATCGTACACACCACACATCGTTCGTTTCTGCACCATTGACCGACCCATTTCTGTGTCTCGACTTGTGTCGACCGCCTGCACTACGGAGAGGGGACTTTCCTCAGACTCGAAGTCTGTCAGCAGTCCTCCTGCATCCTCCGCTCAGTCCTGAAGCGCTTTCCATTTCAATCCATTGTTAATTCAAACAAACTCGCTTTCATCGAAATCTACGTCAGTTTTCTTCCCGGTAATGATTAGGAACCCAAGTAATCCGACCATCAAAAATACGATAATTGCGAATCCTGTTAACATAGACGAACTCGCTCCTTCTAAACTCTCAATCACATAACCAGAATCATCTGGTACAACTTGGGTAGGCGTGGTTCGCTCGAACATTCCATCTGGAGTAGTTATTTCTAACCAAGCAGCACCTTCCTGTTTAGGTATCCACTTTGCTTCAAATGACACTGAGGAGGAGGCGGGTACTACGATATTCACGATCTCAATAAGTCTGCGATTATCACCATCCTCAACAACTTCAATCCTAATGCTAGTCGTTCCATCAACCAAACCATCATTGTGTACTGTAATATTGACTACTACAGGTATGTTGGTAACCGGGGAGTCTGTAGACAATCTAATGTCCTCTGATTCAATTCTAAGCTCTGCATCTCGATTTGCTAACTGTAAAACTGCGTAAGGTGAGGCCTCATTGTTAAAAGTTGAATCAATATCTTGACCTGCTAAATCTTGACCTTCAATCCATACCCACAAATCCCAAGAATTTTGTCTACTAATTTCTGGGATAATTGAGTCAACATCGAGAATTGAAGAAACAGGAATTGAGTTCCCTGAACCAGTACCTGCGATTAAATCCATTGAGGTGTTACCTTCAAGAACTGCTAATTCAGGAATAGCCATTCCAGAGGGTAAGATTAACCAATGCATTTCCAATGAATCTAGGTCTAGACCTTCTGTTTCATTGATCATAAACTCAAACCGGAGATTCTTCCAATCACGTTCTTGGATGATTTGTGATGTATCTGGAGATACTAACTCCAGTACACTTGGTTTATTCGAATCTACAACCATCCATGAAACAATATGTGATTGGTCGGTTCTATCTATTGAACCGATTGGTAAATTCTCCAAACTTACTGTTATTGAATGGATTCCCGTCTCGTTAGGAGCAATCAAATCAATTACGGCTAATCCAGATTCAGTGATACCAAACTGAGGAACTTCTCCAACCGAGACAGAGAAATCCAAATCGGTGTGAACCTTTTTTCCACTTCTAGACCAAACTACATCAAAACTAAACTGACTTGAATCACCCGGTGAAATGAATTCTGTAGAATTGACAAATCCAGCAGATTCCAAATCGGCTTGAATTTCACTAGAATATCTCCACGAAGAGATCATATCTGAACGGGAGGATTGTCCGGAATCATCTAGAACGGTTACCTGTACTTCCCTTTCTATAGAATTATCTGGATTGAAATCCCAATCAAACGAGAAGTCTACTTGTAGAGTAAAAAATGAGTCGAAATGATGAGTTTCACCCAAAATTGAACAGTTTTCAACGAGCAAGGATTCGTGTGATGATGTGCACCCGTTTTGCGAATTCCAAGAGATTGATATTTCTTCATTAGTATTCGAGGCGAAGTCCACTTCAATCGACTCAATGTCACCATAACCGTTTGAATCTTCAACTGGAATGAACATTGTATAATTTTGACCTGGATGCGCCCAGTCCATATGTTCACTCCAACCCAAGCCTTCTGACTGAATAACTGGAGAACCATCAGGTCCGAAGCTGATTATGAAAAGAGGCGACTCTTCTGTACCCGAATCTGGCAATGAATGTCCCGCTGGGTCAAATACTTCGAGCCATCCAGACATTATGTCTCCAACTTGCGCATCTCTGACATCTAGAATTGTTGAGTAAACTCCTTGGAATCCATTAAGATTTGCCGGCTGGTCAAGTTGGATACTTTCTTCTCCATTCCACGAAGTCTCAACATGCAATATGGAATGCCTGGGCAATCTCGGCCTATCGCTGATGTGGAATTCTAATTCAAGAGGGAACTCATTACTTCTATGGTCAAGGGGTGCTATGTTCGTTGAAACAAGAGTTGGTGCTGTTTCATCCACCAAGAAGGTGGCATTCTTCGGCACGTTCCAATCAACATTCTGACCGTACAATCCTGTTACAACTACGGATAAATCAAGTTTAGAATTTGCAGGATTAAAATTGAATGATAAAGTTGCAACACCGTTTAGTAAATCTTGTGTTGTATCCGATAGCATTCCATCAACATACAAACCGATGTTTAGAGAACCTGAGCGTGGCGATAGGTCTAGGTCAACAAAAGATAACTCAACCTCTACGACTGCTGGATTAGCTGGGTCAAAGTATAGAGCGTCCCACGTTGATTGTGCACCATTTAGGAAAGAAAGGTGCCAATCCACGACCTCAATGTCCTGTTGGACTGCCATAGAACTGCCAAGACCAAATCTAAGTTCGTTTGCTTGTGATAATGGACCGTTCATGTTGATTGAACTCTTCACAATCATTGCCTCTTCGTTTGGCCAAATCGCAGAAATCTGTATTCTATGGTTGAATTCAACCATTGCACCATCAAAAGACGATGAGAAATCTTGCAGTAGTACACCCTGCTCAACATTACAAACCTCTGATGTCGGAGAACAATCAACCGATTTGGACCACTTACTACCGGCCAGTGTGAATGTAGAAGACCACATCTCATCGATGAAATGTTGTTGAGCATTTTGAATTCCCAAAACGGACAGGTCGAACGTACTATTGAATTCATACCAAACATCTCCTGCAACTAATGTTTCAGTTTGGTTACTCATTGTGATCCCTGTCGGTTGAGGAGAGCCAAGAGTTTGTAGGTCATATTCCCAAATGAGAACACTACCCGGATTGTCCATGATTACTGGAATGTTGACTTCTTTATCTGCCCCAGTAGTCAAAATATTGGAAAGTTCTGAATTGATTGATGAGATAACCGGACCAGCATCATTTCCAAGTCTAATGTCATAGCGGTATGGAATTGATAGTCCAGAAACGAGCAAAGCACCACCCGAATTAGATGAAACAGAAATTTCGATTTTGTGCGCTTCCAAGTCTCCTACAATCGAATACTCAGGACTCCTTGAATCAAATTCTGAGACTATATCCTGCATTTGTGAATCTGATAGAATCACGGTATGTGAATTCATGATGAATCCTACAGTTTCTGAAAACAGTTCATTTCCTCCGACAGAAACTGCAAACTCAACCCCATCAAGTGGAAAATTGATTGCCGACAATGAAAACATCATGTTACCCTTTGATTCATATGAACCGTCAGAGACACCAACCTGAATTGGATAATTTACTCCAAATAAACCAAAACCTCCGGGTGCGATTGTCATTTCGTGTGCTGTGCCACCAGATTCAAACTTGTCCTGTAGACCCCATTTTGATATTACTTCATTCGGGAATGACCACTCGTATACACCATCCATGCCGACATCAATTCTAGCATTGTTTGGAGATGATTGACGGTGTAAATCAATTTCAAGGTAATCCACTGAATATGTGCCGGTGCCATTCCACCGGAGGTTCAAGATTGAACTGGGGTGGTCCAGTTTGACAACTCTGTTTTCATCCAAACTAATCCAAGATGTAGCACAATCAGCGATTTCAGAGAAGCAGCCCTCAAAGCTACCTGCTCCTGTGCCAACGTAGCCCAATTCGATTGCGCTAAACGGTCTAGACATTCTCCATTCTGGAGAAGATAGAATTCCTGTACCCGAAACAACTCCATTACTTTGGGAGGAAAAACCTGACCAGCCTGTCGGATTGGAAGTACTGAATGATTCAATTATCCCACCGCCTAATTTAATCGAGTGAATTATTGGAGTTTCAGAATTTGTTTCCATCTGAATTTTTAATTGGACTGTTGGGTATTTGCTAGTGTCAATAATCGATAAGTCTGCACTCATATCTTGTAGGTCCAAAAACCCTGGAATCGTGCTACCGTTAACTGGATCTATCAGGCTCCACTTTACCATAGAACCTTGAGGTGTTTCAGCATCTATTGCAAGTAAACCATGCTCCATGTTCATCTTCCCAATTCCACCTGGACCAAATGGTTGGCTAGTCCAATTTGCAGTTCCAGTGCCAGCGTTTCCTCTCGGTGCGATTGTGACATCGTCAATATTCCATCCAGTATATTGGACTGTGTAATCAGAACTACCAATTCCAAATCTTACTTGGAAGGCTGGGTTATTTGCTACATAAGAACTGATATCGTAGGATGATTGAGAGTAAGAACCATCGTTGACAGTGCCACTTGGATTAGAGTAAATATTCGTCCATCCGCCTCCAGTGTTCTTGACTGAAACATATGCATGGTCGTAATAAGAAGATTCAACTCCAAGTCTCTTCCAAAACTTCAGGTCCCAAGTTCCTGTACACGAACTGCAATCAACTGATGGTGATGTTGCCCAATATGTCGTTCCCAAATTTGCCGGATAATTGCCGTTGTATGTGTAGATTGCAGATGAGCCGGAGTGAACACCATTAGTTGCGCCAAGGGTTGAATCATAGCCATGTGCCCATCCGCCGCCAGAACTCAGAGACCATCCTTGAACACCACCCTCGAAATCCCACTCATGGGACATCGGAAGTATTCTGAGGCCTGTTATGTTGTAATCAACGCCATCCATCGACGCACCTGTCATCCAATCGGTTTCCTCAGTGAATGTGACCACATCATCGATTGGCCATGACCTTTCAAACATCTCTATATCAAGACTTGTTACTATTTCTCCATTTGGAACGATGACCGAATAATTTCCAGAGACACCATTTGGCTCGACTGAAATATCAACTACAACTTGACGATTTGGGCTTGCATCAACCATAGGCATGTATGACATGCCACAGAATATTGAAACAATTAGGACTGCCCAAAACCGCCTCGTCACATGTGTGCGATTACCTCAAAGCACTTCAGACATTCGCTTCACATTGCTTATTGACTCGGTTGTTTTAGCAACTTCATGGCAGATGTTGAAGCCTTGAAGAAGAAAGCCGGGATAGAGGCTTGTCAATTTGTCAAATCAGGAATGAAAGTAGGTCTAGGAACCGGTTCCACTGTCAAACATACAGTCATTGAACTAGGAAGAAGAATGGCCGAAGAAGGGCTAGAAATTGTAGGAGTACCGACCAGTCTAGCAACAGAAAAATTGGCAATAGAAGTGGGAATTCCCCTTGTGGAATTATCCGAAATAGATGGTTTGGACATCGTAATCGATGGAGCGGATGAGTATGACCCTGACTTTCAATTAATCAAAGGAGGGGGTGCTGCACTGCTAAGAGAGAAGATAGTTGCACAGGAGAGTTCGAGCATGGTTGTCGTTGCTGACGATAGAAAGCGAGTTGATACTTTAGGCGCATTTCCTCTTCCAATAGAAGTCACACCTTTTTCTCATGAAGCAACGGTAAGAGCACTCAGCAGATTACTCGACTGCAGAGTTAACATCAGAATGGCCGGTGATGGACCGGTTGTAACCGACAATGGTAACATGATCGCTGATGCTCATACTGGGCCCAAAATAACTGATCCTAATTCTCTAGAAACTCAAATTTTACAGATTGCAGGAGTAGTTCAAGTTGGGTTGTTTAACAATATGTGTGATGCTGTTGTGCTAGCAGGTTCAGATGGAGTGCAAACAGTCCTCAATCCAAAAGGTAGACTGACCTCGTAATTGGATGTTAGCGGGCCTGACGGGGTTCGAACCCGCGACCGATGGATTAAGAGTCCATCGCTCTACCTGACTAAGCTACAGGCCCAACCGTTCCTCCAGCATTTCGTATTTAATCTAATCCAATCCATAACCAAATTCTTGGTTGGAATTTATTCAATTGAAATCGAGGTTCCGCTATCTCCCCTAAGGGCTTTGAGAGCATCGCCAGGTTGACAAAGCACAGACTTAACTCCAGTTCTGGATTTTGCAAATTCGATAAGAGATGCTATTTTTGGGCCCATAGAACCTGCTGGAAACTCGCCCTGTTCAAGGTAAATTTCAGCTTGTTGTACCGTCAATTCTCCATGTATTTCTTCATATTCTGTACCAAAACCGGTCCTAACCGCATCGATTGCGGTTGAGATAATCAGCGCATCAACCTTCATTTCAATCGCTAACAGAGAACTTAGCCTATCCTTATCGATAACAGCAGGAATACCCGAGTAGTATTCTCCTTTGTTAACAACAGGAATTCCACCACCACCACAACAAATCACGATGGCGCTCCTATCAATTAGTGCCCTTATGACTTCTAAGTCTAATATTCTCAGGGGCTTTGGAGAGGCTACGACACGGCGCGGGCCATTTACTGTCTCAGCAATATCCCAATCTTCAGCCATTACCTGTTTGTCACTCAAAATTGGACCAACAGGTTTTGTGGGAAATGCAAAGGCTTCGTCCGATGTATCAACTTCGACTCTTGTTAAGACGACTGCGGTAGATTCGGGTCTAGCCCTCTTCAGAAGAATTGAGTCAAGATTGATGGATAATGAATGACCTATCATTCCTTGAGTTGCTGCTACCCATTCCTCCATTGGCTGGGATCCATCTAATGACATCAAATGACCTACCTGTGGTCCGTTTCCATGAGTTAGTATAACCCTCCAACCTGCTTCAAGCAGGTCGATAACATCACTCATCACTTTAGCAAGTACTAGAGCTGTATCATGCTCCTGCCCTCCTTTTGGTGACGACAGAGCATTACCACCAATTGCGTAAACAACAGTGCGACTCACATCATATAATTGACAGAACTGATGTTTGATGGTTTCTGTAAAATGAATCACAAAGTGACTGATTATGAAGTTGGAAAGAAACAAGGGATATCAAAATTCAAACTAAACTTATCAGAGGGAGGAGGCGAGGCTTTGAAGCATAATGCCTTCTGGGGCAATCATGGCGAAGGAGTTCTGGATTGGAGATGTCCAGGCAGGCGCACATGATGGCGCTGAGGTTGAATTGAAGGGCTGGATTAAGAGATCTCGTGGTTCAAATAAAATCAGATTCGTTGTACTTAGAGACTCTACAGGTACAATTCAATGCGTAGCAAAGCGTGACGTTATCGGCGATGATTCATTTGAATCCCTTAAGGGAGCACTAATTGAAGCATCCCTAATTCTCAAAGGTACTGTCAACGTTGACGAGAGAGCACCAGGAGGCCACGAGTTGATCGTTAGTAGTGCAGAAGTAATTGGACCAGTTAACCCTGAAACTCCATTCCCAATTACAGAATCCGCAATGGAAGCTGCGGACGGTGGAGAAACCGAATTCCTCCTCGACAATCGACACCTATACCTTAGAACCGGTAGAATGACTGACATGTTGAAAATTAGATCCAGCGTATTTGGAGCAATTCACTCCTACTTCAGAGGTAGAGATTTCACAGAATACCAAGCACCAAACTTCGTCGCTGGAGCAGTTGAGGGTGGCTCTACACTATTCGAAGTCCCATACTTTGGCAGAAAGGCATACCTGACACAGTCTTGGCAACTTTACGCTGAAGCAGCAATGCCTGCTTTGGAAAGATTGTACACTATTGCCCCATCATTTAGAGCAGAAAAGAGCAGAACTCGCAGACACTTGACTGAATTCTGGCATGCTGAAATGGAAGTTGCTTGGGCATCAAACGCTGAAATCATGTCACACGGAGAAGGGCTGGTCCGCCACATTGCAAAGACCGTCCTCGATGAGCGTGAAGCAGAACTCAACAGTATAGACAGGGATCTAGATTTGTTAGCAAGATATGCTGACAACCCATATCCAAGAATGCGCTATGATGAAGCTGTTGAAACACTTCAAGGAATGGGAATTGAAATCGAGTGGGGTCAAGATTTAGATTACTCCAAAGAAAAAGTTCTCACACAAGATTTCGAAGTTCCACACTTCCTTACCCATTATCCAAAGATTGCAAAGCCATTCTATCACAGAGTAGATCCAGATGATGGAAATTATGTTTTGTGTCACGACCTTCTAGCACCCGAAGGATATGGAGAGATTATCGGCGGTGGAGAGAGAACTTGGTCTGAAGAAGAGATTCTTGCAAGAATCGATGAGGAGGGTGTACCTAGAGAACCTTACCAATTCTACATTGATACTCGAACGTACGGAGGAGTTCCCCACGGTGGATTCGGTCTTGGTGTCGACAGAGTATGTTCTTGGTTATCCGGGGCAGACCACATCAGAGAAGTCATACCATTCCCAAGGGACTCTAGAAGAGTTACTCCATGATTTGCTTCTTGATTGCATCAAGAACATCGAGAAGGTTGCGACTTCTGATTGTCATTTTAGCCACTGCTACAGGCTTTTCATCCCACGGATTGAAACAAATTGACAACTCACTCTCTTGGAACATTCCAATGTCGCCAGCACTATCACCTATTGAGATGGTTCGCTCTTTTGGTATTCCTAAACGCCTTTGTAGCATCTTGACGATTGAACCTTTGCCATTCATCTGAACTTGATAACGCCCATAATCGTCGATAGAGCCATCGTTTCTTTCCAACCATCCATTTGTGAAAACGTGGAACTTTGTATCCATCCCACGATGGCGATTTATTCCTCCCCATCGTCTACTCCAAGGCTTTTCACTTGGGAACATGCATGCAATGTCTCTTGCTGTTTCCTGCATTCCTCCACTGATGATTGCTATTTCATGCCCCTCGTCAATAATCCATTGAAGACACTCATGTATGCCCGCCATTAGGGGAGTACCTTCACATAAATCTCGCATTTTTTGATCTGTGATTCCAGGATAAGCAGATTTGATCATGCCTAAATCCATCTTCAACCAATCCCATTCGTCCAACTTCCCTTGATTGTAAAGGTTGAACGCTTCTTCATTTGAAATCTCTAAACGGTCATACACGTACTGCCAAGTTGACATATGGTCAACGAGAACCCTATCCATATCGAAGCAAATCAGATGCTGCATTTTTCCACCTCATTGGTCTTTTGGCCATTGGTTGTATTGGGCTTGGATTTGCTTTACCTGTTTTCCCATGATGTACAAAATTAAGCCGACCATCATTGCAAATAATCCCATTAGCGTGACTGCAATTACTGCCAGACCTACTCCTACGCTAGTCTCATTCCACTCAGAGAAGTTGTCGAGAACATCCCCTGATAACCTATATCCTACCCAAAACAAAACTACACCCGGAATTCCGAATAATAGAAGGGGGTGGCGAGATTCAAGCATCCAGTAAAACAACTGAGCAAACTTAGAGGCAGATGCTAGTGACTCTCTCTGCTGTACCTTTGGCCTAGGTTTTGAATGTAATACACGAACTCTCAAATTTTGGTCTAATTCGAGTGGGGTTTGATTCTCATTAGCTTTAGAAAGTTCATCCAATCCTATTTGTGTAGCTGCCAAGTGAGAAATTTCAGCGTCTCTGTACACAATTTCTTGAGGATTTGAGTTATCGCTCTCTTCACTAAAAAATGACATGTGTACGTCCCAATTTTCTTTGGCTCTGTTTACAAGGAGGGGCATATCTCTTAATTTGAAACGCCCGTTAACGTGAATCAATAGGGTACATTCTGCGTTATTATTTTTCGTAAGTAAACCGCTTAATGTTGGCACCAGTATGTCTCCTGTGTGAGTAGTAACTTCACAATCGATCTTGTTTGCCATCTTGACAGTGTCATCTATACTGCCTAAATCGATGACACTGACTTCATTTGCGAGTTCTCTTGCCCTAACCACCAGAGATACTAGGCGTAATTCGAAGTCCTTGCCCATCAGTACTATTCTCAAGGACTCCATAACACCGGGGATACCTTCTATTTCAAGAAGTTCGTGGACAAAATCAAATCCCTAAACTTGATTTGTTAGGTTCTGATTTAGATTCACTCGAGATTTTCCAATGCCTCAGATAGAACAGACTTGTCTGCCCAATATTCCTTGTTTTTCCATATGGTCTTTCCATCTCCATCAAGAATCGTGAAGGAGGGAGTTGCAGGTGTTTCGAATGCTTTAGCAAAATCATATTCTGTTTCTTTCCCTTTGACTACGTCAATAGCTGGTTGGCCGTCATAGGTCAGTAAAACTGGCCACAGTGATTCAGTTGACGTGTTTTCCGTAGCATAGGTTTCGATTACGTCACCTCTTGATTCAAAAGATGGGTACCGATGAACAGTTACAATCCTAGTTTCATTGGAAATGTTACCGCTTCGCATTTCATCTGCAATCATCTCCGTCCAATCATGACAACCACTGCATCCTGTAGATACCCAAAGTATCAGAGTATTCTGTCCTGCAGCATCCTCAAGAATATCCATTGTACTACCACGGTCAATCTCTCTTCCTGCTGTGTCTGCTACCAAATTGAGTCTTTCAGGAGGTGTAAATTCATCTTCTGTGATGACCTCTTCGACAACTGGAGGATTCGTACAACCAGGTATCATCAATAATGCAAAGACTACACAGACACTAATTGCTTTCATAAATTCCAATTCATTGGATGTTGCTATGAATATTTGTTTCTAAAAGCATTATATTATGAAATCAATATCCTTCGCAGAGATATGTACAAGGGGATGCACGTTGCTGTCGTCATCCCAGCGAAGGATGAAGAGAAACATATCGAGAATGTTCTCAGTACAATTCCAGAATTTGTAGACCGTGTTGTTGTTGTTGATGATGGCTCCAAAGACAATACTGCAAAACTAGTCAAGAATGCTGACCTAATACAACTTGAGGGTGATGGCGTTGGTGCCGCAATTGATGCTGGCCATCAACATCTGCTGGAGGTCTTGGAAGATGATTTCATTTCTGTTGTAATGGCAGGTGACGGACAAATGGACCCTGGTGACATGGAAAGTTTGATTCAACCAATAATCGATGGGAAAGCACACCATGTCAAAGGTGAAAGGCTGGACAGAGCGGGAAAAATGCCTGCAATCAGAAGATTCGGCACCCTACTGCTTTCACTCCTTACAACTTTAGCATGCGGCCAGAGTATTAGGGATGCACAATGTGGCTATACTGCAACGAGTAGTAGAGTTCTAAAATCGTGGAATTGGGATAAATCTTGGAAAGGTTATGGATATCCAAATTGGTGGTTAATGCAACTCTCTGAGGAGGGATGGAAAGTTGCCCACTCCCCTGTGAAGGCGATATATGAAGGTCAAAAAAGCGGAATTCGACTGTACTCATTTTTGCCTAAGGTTTCACTGATGTTATTTTTGGGCCTACATCTCAGAATAATCCGTAACACTCTAAGCAAACCAACATTTCCAATCGTTATAGTTTGGACAACATACATACTAGCATGGACATACAATCCATTTATGTTCGTATGTGCTCACATAGCCGACAGAGTTCATGTTTCAACAATTTTGGAGGACTAAATTATGAGAATCCCCGGAAGATATGCACATGCCAGGCACATACTTGTAGGTTCGAAATCCGATGCACAAGCGATATTGAATGAAATTACAAACGCAAGAAAGCCACTTAAGATGTTCAAAAAAATGGCAAGAGACTATTCCACTTGCCCCACATCAGAGAAAAAAGGTGACCTAGGTGAGTTCCACGAACGACAAATGGATCCGGCTTTTTCAAAGCAGGTCTGGAAACAAGAATTAGAGCAATGTGACTGCTTCATCAAGACTAAATTTGGATATCACCTAATTTGGGTCCATCGCAGAGACGACTAGCCATCCGATTTGTTTGAAACTAATTTTTTTGTTGAGCGATAAGCTGTAGCAATCATACTACTACCCATCAATAGGACAATGGTAACCAAAGTTCCCCATGTCCAAACACTTGACACAGTACCCATAGAATCATCATTCAACATTACTCCCATCAGCGTAATTAGCCCAACTGCTAATGATGTTTGTATCCTAATCAACAGTGGAATACGGATTCCAGATTTCATTAATCTGTGTAGTAAGTACAATGCCCAGGTAAATGCTCCAATAGACCATGAAAAAATCCCTAGTGGGTAGACAGATGCTAGCATGATATCTTTGCCTTCTCCGTATTTGTCTACACCGATCAAAATAGCGATCCAAACTATTGATACGCCAAGAACATGAAGCGCTTCAACCATTGCTTCGCTCGCTCCTATAATTGGAACATTTTCGGTTTTAGAAACTTCATTTTCTTCCACTTTTTGTTTAACTTCGAACAGCTCTTCCAACCTTGCCTTATGCCGTCTTTCGAGTATGTCTACTCGTTCTGATAATCTCTGCATATGCTCAAGCATCATTACTTGATTCTCATTTTGTTCGCTAACAATTGCCATCCTTTCATTTTCGAACTCTGGCAAGGTAACCATTGGAGGAATATCGTCAATAATTCCCTCTGCTGAGAAATCTTCCTTTGTTTTCTTTGCCTTTTCTTCCCTTCTAGCGTCAGCCTTTGCTTTTGAGTTTGAGACTGCTGTTTTTACTGCATCATTAGTTTTTGAGATAGCGGATTTAGTGCTTGCAGAAACTTTGGAAGTTAACTCTGCAATTTTGGAACCAGTAGCATTCAATTTATCCGCTAGTGATTGGGAT